>JBNGDR010000038.1:0-10927 GCA_049975685.1 Anaerolineae bacterium | reverse complement strand
CACGCGCTGGCGCATGCCGCCGGAGAATTGGTGGGGGTAGTCATCTAGCCGGTCCTCGGCCTGAGGGATACCGACCATGGAGAGCAGCTCGACGGCGCGCGCTCGCGCCTTCTGGGTATCCAGCCCTTGATGTAACTTCAGGGCCTCCGCGATCTGGTAGCCGATGGTCAGCACGGGGTTGAGGGAGGTCATGGGTTCCTGAAAGATCATGGCCATCTCCGCGCCTCGAATGTGACGCATATCCTCTTCAGGCAGTTCCAGCAGATTCCGCCCCTTGAAATAGACCTCGCCGTCGACGATCTTGCCCGGGGGTTGAGGGATGAGGCGCATTACAGAGAGCACGCTGACGCTCTTGCCGCACCCACTCTCCCCCACGATGCCCAGACATTCGCCCTCTTGCAGGGTGTACGAGATGCCGTTAACGGCGTGGACGACGCCATTCTGGGTGTTGAATTGAGTTTGAAGATTGTTTACTTCGAGTAGGTTTTCCACAAATAAGACCTCCTTGGAGAGTCTGAATATATCCAATTATAGTCCTCTGATATTTCATGTCAACCCCCCGCCCTTTATATACTCTCGCACCGGACGGGAGGTTCAATGCCAGCGTCACGATTTGACACAGCGAGTATAGCACCAATCCGTTGCTTGGGAAATGCGTTGGGTTGACTGGATATTTCGTGTTCCGTATCTCGTATTGCGTATTCCTTGGGGGAGGCGACACGAAATACGCGATACGCAATAGACCTACTGGTTCTCAGGACACACACATCAATACTCCGCTTCGCGGCTCAGCACGCTCAGTGTCAAGGTCACCGTCTCCCCCACCTGTTGTATTTTCGCCGGATCGATGATCTCGATGGTATCGCGGGGTGTGTGCGCCCGTTCATCGGAGCCGTCCCAGCTTATGTAGGTGGTCAGCGCTTCTCTTCCGCCAAAACCGGGTTTGTGGACCATGTTGTAGTGCGGACCTCGACCCCGCGTTGTGGTGGGAACACCTAACCGGCCCGCCGCCGACTGGAAGAGGCGCACCAGGCGGTAGCTGCTTCCCTCCCCCAGCGAGATGGCTTCGCCGCTTCCCGCGCCGACCCCACTCAGCTCCAGCACCACCTCTACCGAGAGATCCCGGAAACCCACCTTGGCGTTCATGACATTATCGACGCTCAGCCCCTCGCTCCGCTCACCACCGGCCCAGGCCACGAAAAGCACCGTGCGTTTAGGTGCATAGGGGCCTTCTTGCAGCACCCGCGCTATCTCCAACAGGGTGGCGACGCCACTGGCGTTGTCGTTGGCACCGGGGTAGAAGGTGCTCTCGGGGCCGATACCCAGGCCGTCGTAGTAAGCGCTCACGATGATGACCTCGTGATCCATGCCCGCGCCTTTACGCTCACCCATCGCCGCTCCTGTCCCGGGGATGAAGCCGATGACGTGCTGTTCTTCTACGCCTCCGGCGGTTTGCTCGACAGGGATGGATGCGTGGACGTTGGCCCCAGGTGTGCTGAAGCCGATCTCGCCCGGCGCCAGGCCCTCGCTCAGGGCTTCGAACTCGCTTAGGCTGCTCCCTGCTGCCTCTAGAAGAGTCTCTGCCGTCTCAGGCGTAATGTAAAAAACGGGCGGTGTGGCCCGGTGCGTGCTCGTGTCGCCGAAGAGGATACGCTGTTCCATTCGTTGCGGATCGTCGGTGATGACGAGAGTCGCCAGAAAGGCCCCCAGGTTGATGCGAGAGAATTCGGATTCTTTGACGACGGCGATGGTATCCCAGAGGGCCTCCACGTTCCGGAAGCCGTAGGGGTCACCACTGCGTCCCCCCGGCCACGGCCCTACTCGCACGCCGACAAGGGGCGCCGTTGTGTCGCCCATCGCGGTCCTGATCCCTGCCCGCTCCACGAAATCCTCGTGATACTTGAACGCCTCGACGACGTTGCCTTCGTTATCTACCAGCTCCAGCTTGGGGGTACCCACGAGGCGGATGCGGGTCGTGCTCATCGTCTGGAAGAAGGTTTCGTCCCTGCCCGCCGGTTGCAGGCCCAACGCTTTCATCTCATCGGCGATGTACTGGGCGGCGCGTGCGGCGCCCTCTGTGCCGCTCTCCCGTCCCTCAAACTCGGGTGAGGTAAGGGCTTCGATGTGTTCCAGCGCCCGCTGGGCATCGAAAAGTTTGGCCTGCGAACGGTAGACACCCAGAGGTGCGGTGGATCGCAGTACCCAGACCAGCCCTCCGACCACCACCAGCGCCGCCGCAAAGGTGTAACGATTGAAAAGATGGCCCAGGTTCAACCGGCCCTCGTTCAAGAAGCGACGCAGACCTTCGCCCCAGAGATTGAGGGTGAGGATGGAGATGAAGAAGGCGAGGCCCGGATACCAGGCCATCCAGGGATAACTGCGCCACCACTGGCGGACGTTGGCCAGCAGTGCGCCCCACTCGGGGACGTCAGAGAAATGATCGATGATCTCACCGATGAGTTCTACCTTGAAACCACCGCCAAGGAAGACGTTCAAGTATCCCAGCTCCGCCAGGAGCATCAGCACACCGCCCATCTCCAGCACGGCCAGCACCAGCAGGGCGGGCAGGAGGTTAGGAAGGATGTGACGGGTGAGGATCTGGTAGGAGCGGGCGCCCATCGCTCCCGCGGCTTCGATGAAGAGCTGCGGCTTGAGACTGACGACCTGGCCCCGGACGAATTGGGCTACCTCTCCCCAGCCGACGACGGAGATGGCAACGATAAAGACCCACATACCCTGTTGAATCCCCAGAGCTTCGATGACGAGGGTGGCAAAGATGGTCAGCGGAAAGGCGGCCCAGATACCCACCGCGCCGCCGATGAAGCGATCAAACCAGCTGGCGGACCACCAACCTGCAAGGATCCCCAGAACCGTCCCTAGCAGGACGCGCGAGACCATACCGAAAAGCGCCAGCGCCAGCGTTTGTTTGGCTCCGGCCAGGACCAGAGCTTGCATATCTCGCCCCAGGTAATCGGTCCCCCAGGGGAAGGTGTTGGAAGGCTCATAAGGAGGCGCGCCGATCTCACCTTCCACCATCATCACGCCATGAAGCTCTGTGGGGTTAGCGTCGGTCAGCATGTCACCGAAAAAGGCCACGCCAAAGAGCGCCAGCACCAGCAGGGTGCCGATGATAAGGGCGGGATTACGTTTTATGGCACGGAGGACCCATCGCTTCTGGGCTTCATAGCGTGCCCGCCTATCCTCGTTACTTTGGCCACCGTTGCTTACCTCTACCGGCAATGGGCGGAGTTCTTTTTGACCCTCGCGATCTCCAAAGAGACGATAGCGGATGTTCTCCCACAGGCCAGTGAGGGTGTCCCACAAGCTGCGTAACCCTGCACGGAAGCCACGCCGTTCCTGCCTCTCGTCGGTGGTGGGTTCCTGCCGGAGTCGCGGATCGAGGAGGGGATAAACGACCTCGATGGATAGATTGATGAGCAGGAAGAAGAGTCCCAGAGAGAGTGTGAGATCGGTGACCAGGGGGATCATCCCGAAGCGGATAGCTTCCAAGAGCATCAGGCCGACGCCGGGCCAGTCGAAGAAGAGTTCGACGACGGGCAAGCTGGCCAGCGAGAAGCGCAGCGAGGTGCCGACGGTGGTCAGAATGGGGATGAGGACGTTGCGCAGGGCGTGGCGGCGGCGCACGACGGGCGAACGCAATCCCTTGGCGCGAGCAGTGCGAACATAATCGGCATCCAGCACGTCGGAGAGGGAGATGTAGGTGATCTGGGCGATCTGTGCCAGGGGCCGGGCGGCCAGTACGAGGGCCGGCATGATGAGGTGCGTATCCCAGCCAAAGCCGACCATGGGGAGGGTCGTGACGCTGAAGCGCCGGTGGATCTGGATGTTGATGATCCACAGCAACATGGCGAAGAGGAAGCTGGGCGTGGAGATGCCGACGATGGAGAAAAGTACGATGAAGGAGCTGCCGCCCTTCTGCTTACGGACGGCGGCGATGGTCCCGAAGAGCACCCCCAGCAGGGTAGCGACCCCCAAGGATACCAGCAGCAACCCGGCACTGTTCAAGAAGGTGGTAGCGACGAGTTTCCTGGCGGGTTGGTAATGGCTGTTCCAGTAGTAGGTGTCGGGGTGCTCGTGAACATAGCTTACCAGTCGCTTGACGGCTTCCCCAGCAGCGTCAAGGGGGCGAGCGGGGAGCCCTTCCCGTCCACGCTCGGCCATGATGAGACCGAAGAGCGTGACGTAGGCGATGATCAGGAGGGTGATTAAGGTGTTACCAAGACGTCGTAATAGGGTTCTGGTGTAAGAACGGGACATAGAATGAAGAATCTCCTTTTACCGCACGCTCTGGATATCGCCGACCTGACTGCGCTCCAGGATGTAGATCTGGGTTAGATTCTCTTCCCCGGGAACAGGTCGGACGATGATCTGGTAACAGAAGCGATCACCCAGAACCGTGACACAGTCTTCGGTTACCCAGGCCAGGTTGAAGCGTCGTCCACGACGCCACTCGAAGACCATAGGATCATGGAAGCGCCAATCCAGATTCTCGTAATAGTCGACGACCGTCTCCACGGAATCCTCGGTCTCGTAGAACCATTCGTAGCAATAGACGCCCATAGCGTACATGCGGCAGACCTCACCTTTGGCGAAGCGGGTCTCCTCCGCGTTGGGGTAGCGAGGTGGCTTTATCCAACGCTGACCGATGATGCTCTGAGTCACGCCCAGCAGTGTCGATATGAAGCAGCAGATAATGGCAAGGATGCCCAGGCCCATGATGATCTGTCTGAGGGTGTGGCGTCGACGTCGAGCCTTAAGCATCGCTTCGTCGATATCACCCCAGCGACCCGATTTCTCGCTCATCAAACTGTCCTCTCTATCTCTTGTGATCTACATTTGTTTACCGGTGAGACATCACGCGCTGAAGTAAGGTTGCAAAACCAGACAGCACAATCTCAGGAACTAGAGGGGGAACACCTCTACTCTACCCATCGGAGGGCGACAGGTAATTTACGTTGCTTTCTCTATCCATCCCGAGCCGTGAGCGCGCTGTACCTCACATATATAATACCCGCTCCACGGTGCCAAGGTTCACCGGGAGCGGGTATTATAGGTAGGATGCACTGGGCGTCTCGCGTTATGGAGCTTCTCAAGTTGTCCCTGGTTTGTTCTCCAAAGCTAAAGTGCGTCCCACCCTTTCATCCTTCATCCTTTTTTCCCAGGCCCAGGAGCCCCTGCCAGCGTTTCCAGCCTCGCTGGAACTGTGCTCTGCGCAGTTGCCAGGTCCCGACGATGCCGTAGGGCAGGAAGAGGACCAGGGCGATAAAAATGACGCCGAAGACCAGGGGCCAGCGCGCACCAAACCACTGGTAGAAGAAGTGGCCGAAGAATTCCATGAGGGCGGCACCCAGCATGGGGCCGATGAGCGTGCCGATACCGCCGAGCACGGTCATGATAAGGGCGTCCAACGTAAGGCCGGAGCCCGTCATCGTGGGCGTGGCGCTCATCGTCCACAGTGAGTAAAGCCCGCCTGCCAGCCCGGCGATGGCTGCTGCCGTGGTGAAGGCCAGCGCGCGGTAGACGGCGGGATTGTAGCCGATCATCTGGACGCGGCTCTCGTTCTCACGGATGGCAACGAAGATCCGCCCGGTGGGCGAATTGACAATGCGCCGGGCGACCAGGTACATGACCAGGGCGAAGATCAGAGCCAGGAAGTAGAAACGCAGCCGGAACTGTGTGGGGTTGAGCCATTGGGGCACGGGGACGCCGTGAAGCCCTTCGTCGGCGCCCGTGTACTCCACAAAATCGGTGGCCTTGGACAGGATGTGGATGGCTTCCGCCATCGCCAGTGTGATCATGGCGAAGTAGGCGCCCTTGACACGTGCCGAGACGGCGCTGAAGAGCAGTCCCTGCACCACGGCGACGACGACTGAGAGCAAGAAGCCCGCCAGCAGCACGAGCAGGGTGGTGATATTGAGGCTGCCGATCATGATACGGTATTGTTCAGTGAAGCTCGGTGCGATGTGGGTGAGGAAGAGGGCCATGGCGTAAGCGCCGCCGCCGAAGAAGGCCGCATGTCCGAACGACAGGACGCCTGTGTAACCCAGTAAGAGGTCATAGCTCATGGCATAGACGGCCAGGATAAAGATGGCGATGAGCTGCCCCTGCCAGAACTTGGGCGTTCCCTCGGTCACCGGAATGCCTGTGATAAGGCTGAAGATGAAGGGGAAGAGGGCCAGCGCCAGTATGACAAGAAGCGCGCCCCAATTCTTCTGCAACCAAGAAATCCATTGTCGGCTCTTCCTCCCCGTTTCAAGAGAAGGATTCACCGAAGTATCCGCGCGTTGTTGGGTCATTGGCTTATCAGTCATGGATTCTCCTATTCCTTTCTCCCAAACAGGCCGGCAGGTCGGGCCAGCAGCACGATAGCCATGATGATCACTGTCGATGCTTCGGAGATAGCGGGGGTGAGGCTGAATTTGAGTGCCAGATAGTCACCGAAGGCGCGTGCCAGCCCCAACAATAGGGCTCCGACGGCTGCGCCCGTTGTGCTTCCCATGCCTCCGATGACGACGGTGATGAAGCCTTGCATCAGGAAGCGGTCTCCCATCACCGGTTCCACCGGGATGAAGGGGGCGGCGCCGATGCCACCCAGCGCGGCCAATCCCGTTCCCATGGCGAAGACCATCGTGAAGACCCGGCGCACGTTGATACCCAGCGCCTCGACCATCTCGCGATCCTGCACACCCGCGCGGATGATCATGCCCAGGCGCGTGTACTTGAGGATGATAGTGAGGGCGATGAACATGGTGACCCCCAGAGTGATGATAAAGAGCCGGTAGCTGGGGAAGGTCACGCCCAGGATGTTCACTGTGGTGTTGCCTCCGGTGAACCAGGCGAGGATATTATCAGCACGACCTGGCTGGGCAAATTGAGGCGGGCGATCCATGGCGTAGGGCAGGGGATCCCACAACGCCTGGATGAGCTCGGCGATGACGAAGGCCAACCCCATCGTCACCAGGATCTGGTAGAGAGGGCGGACGTAGAGGGGGCTGATGAGCGTGGCCTCGATAGCTGCCCCCAGGCCTGCACCGACCAGGATGCCCGCCAGGAGGGCGAGGACGAAGCGCAGATTCCCATCCAACAGCAGGACGGCCACAGGACCCGATTCACGCACCAATACAGCCACGATGGTGAGGAGGAGCAAACCGGCCACGGTTATACCGCTCTTGCGCACCGCGTCCTGATGGACAACCTTGGTCTCGTCGCCGGGGCGCGACTCCGCCAGAGCGACGAGCAGCCCAGCGAGGAAGAGCAAGGTAGGGCGATACCAGAAGACTGCCAGCGGCTCCTGAGGTGTCGCCTCCGCCAGAGGGTCGGCGGCGACCATGGTGGAGACCATAGCCGTCTCCGCCAGCGCTCGGAAGTCCAACCCCCAGAGGCCCGCAACCCCCACGATCAGCGCGAGGACAATAAGCCCGATGCGCAGCCGGCGTTGCCATCCCTCCGGTACCTTCCAGTGGCTCACGCGGGCGTGTAGGAAGGCCGTGGCCGAGAGCCCGGCCATCAGTGCAAAGACCAGGGGGGCCAGCCCAAAGAGGAAGGTGGGGTTGGTGTAAAATTGCCAGCCGGCGTAGGCCCCGATCATGAACATGGAACCCTGGGAGAAGTTTAGAACGTCCATCAGACCAAAGATGAGGGTCAGCCCGGCCGCCACCATGAAATAGAGAGCGCTCAGCGTCAGACCCGAAAGGGTAGTGCGGACAAAGGGCTTTTGTCCCATGGCGCCCCAGCCAACGACGCTCAACACCAGCAGTAGAAGGAGCAGTCCCAGCCCTATGTTGTTCTCGCGCCAGAGCGATTTGAGTTTCATGCTGCCCTCCTTACGCGCACCGACGCGCCTAGATATTGCTGGATGAGGGCCTCATCCTGGACCAGTTCCGACATGGTGCCCTCGTGGACCGTCTTCCCATCGTCGACGATGTAGTAATGCTCGCCCAGTTGACTGGCCATGATAAAGTTCTGTTCCACCAGGAGAATGGTGGTGGTGGTGCTCAGCTCCCGAATCGCCTCCATCATCTGCTCGATAAGGATGGGGGCCAACCCCTCGCTCGGCTCGTCGATGAGCAGAAGCTGATTGTTGGGTACCAGAGCACGGGCCACAGCCAGCATCTGCTGCTGCCCACCGGATAGGTGGTTACCAGGCAGCTTGTAGAGCCGTTTCAGATCGGGAAAGAGATCGAAGATGAAATCGGAGCGGCGTTCCAGGTCTCCCTTTTTGCGTTCCGCGATGCGCAGATTCTCGCCCACGCTCAGGTTGCGGAAGATGGCTCGGTGCTCGGGTACGTAGCCGATGCCCATGGCGGCAATGTCGAAGGCACGCTTCCCCTGAATCTCCTGCCCATCGAAGGTTACCGTCCCCTGACGTGGGGGCGTCAGGCCCAGGATGGACTTGAGGGTGGTTGTCTTGCCCGCTCCATTACGTCCCAACAGCACGGTGATGCTGTTCCGGGGCACCGTCAGCGAGACCCCTTCCAGAATGTGGAATTGGCCGATGAAGGTGTGAATCTGTTGTACCTCAAGAATGGGTTCATTTTCGTTGTTTTGCATACTTCTCCTTAGTAAACGCAGGGATCAGGGACCGGGGACCAGGGATTGGGGATCACGCTTCACTTACAGCCTCAAAGTCCCCGTAGAGCGCGCCGAGATAGGCCCGCTGTACCTCTTCATTGTTTGTGATCTCCTGAGGTGTGCCCTCGGCGAGTACCCGCCCCTGGTGCATTACCGTGATGATATCGGAGATGCTCATGACCAGGTCCATGCGGTGCTCTACAAGCACGATGGTCTTATCTCCCAGCGCCATGATATCGTTGATGGTCTCCAGCAGGGCCGGAACCTGTTCTGACGACATGCCGGCCGTAGGCTCATCCAGGAGCAGTACCTCCGGGTCGCTGGCAAGCATGATGCCTAGCTCGAGTTTTCGTTTCTGACCATGGGCCAGATTTCGCGCCAGCGCCAGCTCGCTTCCCTGCAAACCCACCTGTTCGATGACCTCCAGGGCCTTTTCTTCGTAGTGGGAGAAGACTCTGAAGTGGCGGAGGAGTTTGAAGTTATCGCGTCCCATGGCCTGCGCGGCCAACCGGATGTTCTCCAGGACGGTGAGGTTGGGGAAGATGTTGGTGATCTGGAAGGAACGCCCGATGCCCAGGTGAGCGATGCGATAGGGGGGCAGGTGTGTGATCTCCTGGCCTTTGAAAAAGACCTGTCCGTCGGTGGGGGGGAGGGTGCCACTCAGCAGGTTGAAGAGTGTGGTCTTCCCTGCTCCGTTGGGACCGATGATAGAATGGAGCGTGTGGGCCCGAATCTCCGCGCTGACGTCAGCGACGGCGACGAGCCCTCCGAATTCCTTGCGGAGATTGCACGCTTCGAGGATAACCTCGCGTTTTCTGGATTGATCTGTCATAGATGGTGTCTCCATGTCATTCTCTGTTCATTACATATTGCGTATCTCGTATTGCGTATTCCGTTGTGCAATACGAGATACGCAATACGCAATAGTATCGTGGGAGGACACGCGCCGAAGCACGCCTCCTCCCACATGATAAACTACGTTACGGTGTCGGCAAATCGCCGCAGCGATCGGCGTAGTCGCCCGTCAGCGTGCAGGGGATGGCGAGTTCGTCGTATTCGGAGACGTAGACGGTCTCGAAGAATTCGTATTCGGGGATGTCGTCGTCGTTCTTGTCGGGGTCGAGGTTGACGAGTTCGAGGATGTTCATGGGCTGCTCGCAGACGTGATCCTCGGGGCGGATGTGGTAGGTGCCCTTGGGGCCCTCGAACTTGAGGCCCTCCAGCGCGGGGATCATGGCTTCGGAGCTGGTGTCGCCGCCGGTCTCTTCGAGTGCCGCGGCAAAGGCGAGGGCGGAGGCCATACCACCGGCCGTGAAGAGATCGGGCGGTTCGCCGTACTCTTCAAAGTGGCGTTTGGTCAGCCAGTCATTGATCTCGTTGTCGGGGACGGTGTAGTGGTAGACGTTGAGGCCGATCTGGCCGAGAGCGGCGCCGTAGACGGCTGCGAAGGAGGCGTTGTCACCGTAACCTGTGGCCACGGTCATCTCCTCCAGGGCGCCCAGGTCTTCCAACTGCTGGAAGAGGGTTACATAGCCGGTGCCGGCCCAGGTGAGGAAGAGGTTGTCGGCGCCGGAGTCCATGGCCTGCTGGATGTAGGGGGTGAAGTCGGTGGTGTCGAAGGGGGCGTAGATGTCGGCAATGACCTCGCCGTTATATTGCTCGACGGAGTAGGCGAGGGCCGCGCCACTGCCCTGACCGAAAGCGTTGTCAACGCCGATGTGAGCGAAGGTCGGGCCAATGTTCTCGACGAGGTACTTGGCGATGACCAGGGTGTCGTCGTAGTTAGTGCGGCTGGTGCGGAAGACATTGGGGTTGAAGTATTCACCGGTGATAAAGGCGGAGGCGGCGGGGTCGACCATGAGGATGATGTCGTTCTCCTGAGCAACGGTGGTCAGTGCTGCGGCCACGGCGGAGCTCACAGGTCCCTGCAACAGTTCCACACCCTCGGCTTCGATGAGCTCGCGGGCAAGAGCTACCCCCTTCTCGGGATCGCCCTCGGTGTCGCGGACGAGTATCTCAACGGGGCGCCCGGCGATGATGTAACGACCGTCATCGTCGGTCTCACCACCGGAGACGTACTCCAGACCCAGCTCGAAGCCCCGGGTTTGCTGCTGCCCGTAGAGGGACATGACGCCGGAGAGCATCGAGAGCTGGCCGATCTTGAGGACTTCGGCCATAGGCTCTTCTGTGGGTTCCTCAGTAGGTTCCTCGGTCTCCTCTTCGGTGGGTTCCTCAGTGGGTTCCTCGGTAGGTTCTTCTGTCGGTTCCTCTGTCGGCGTGGGAGTAGGTTCTACCTCCTGGACACAACCGCCGAGGAGGAGGCTTAGAACCACCA
>JBNGDR010000037.1:0-10928 GCA_049975685.1 Anaerolineae bacterium | reverse complement strand
CGTGGGCAAGAGATGCGCGAAGAGCGGTAGTCGCGTGAGACGGGATGATGAGCGCGCCGAGCGTGGACAGTCCAGAGGAGATAGGGAGAAATGAAGGGAATTTTAGGAAGAAAAGCTGGGATGACCCAGATTATAAAGGAGAACGGCGAGGTTGTGCCGGTCACGGTCATTGAAGCCGGCCCTTGCTACGTTGTACAGGTCCGTACGGCGGAGAAAGACGGCTACCGTGCTGTCCAGTTGGGTTTCGAAGAGGCAAAGCCCAAGCACCTCACCAAGGGTCAGTTAGGACACCTGGAAAGGGCGGATTTGCCCCCGCTGCGTCACCTGCGAGAGATCAGTATGAGTGCAGACGAGGAGTATGAGATCGGTCAGGAGATCAAGGCCGATATCTTCGAGCCAGGTGAGCGGGTGGACATCGTCGGGGTCTCCAAGGGGCGAGGGTTTGCCGGCGTTGTTAAGCGGCACGGTTTTGCAGGTGGTCCCGCCACTCATGGTCAGTCTGACCGACATCGGGCGCCGGGTTCCATTGGAGCCTGTGCAACACCCGGTCGGGTCTGGAAGGGAATGCGTATGCCTGGACGTATGGGCGGGCGACGCGTCACGTCCCAGAATGTTGAAGTGGTCCTGGTCGATCCGGACCGGAATTTACTGGCGATTAAGGGTAGCGTTCCGGGCCCCAGGGGCGGCTTCGTGGAAGTAAAACTGGCCCGCAAGCAGCGGGTTCGTAAGGGAGGTCAGTAACGATGCGCGTTCCTGTACTTAATATTGAGGGCGAGCAGGTCCAAGAGATTGACCTGCGCCCGGAGGTCTTTGAGGCTTCCGTGAACGTGCCGCTGATGCACCAGGCGTTGATGCAGCAGCTTGCGAACGCGCGTCAGGGAACCCACAGCACCCGGACACGGGGCGAGAATAACCGCTCCAAATCCAAGTGGTATCGTCAGAAGGGTACAGGCCGGGCACGCCACGGTAGTCGCAACGCGCCCATTTTTGTGGGTGGGGGCATCGCCCATGGCCCGAAGCCTCGCAGCTACGTCAAGAAGATGCCTCGTAAGATGCGCCAGGCAGCCCTGCGTTCTGCACTCTCTGTAAAAGCGGCTTCGTCCGAGATCGTCTGGGTTGAAAATCTGGATTTGTCCGTTCCCAAGACGCGCGAGATGTCCAGAGTGTTGAAGAACCTTTCCGTTGATGGCAAGATCCTGATTCTGTTGCCGGAGGGTGATGAGAAAATCGAGCGCGCGGCGCGGAATTTGCCGACGGTGCAGCTTTTGCGCGCCAGCTATCTGAATATTCGTGATTTGCTGAGCGCCGATTTCATCGTGATGCCGCTGGGCGCGTTGGATGTGGTTGAGTCCATCTTGGGGAAAGAATCTCGAGATGTCGGTCAACCGGCGCCGGAGATGGAAGCGGAGGAATAGAAGATGAGTATTTATGACATTATCATTCGGCCTATCGTGACGGAGAAAAGTGAGAGCTTGAAATGGCAGGGGAAGTACACCTTTGAGGTGCATCCTGGTGCCAATAAGACGGAGATCAAGCGCGCGGTTGAGAGAATCTACGAAGTGGACGTCGAATCGGTGAATACCATGATCATGCCGGCGAAGATTTCCACGATGAGAGGGCGGCGGGTGAGTGTTCGTCGTCCCGCCTGGAAGAAGGCTGTTGTTACCGTGGCTCTCGGTCAGCGTATTGAAGCTTTGGAGGCGTAGTCATCATGGCTGTCAAGAAATTTAACCCTACGTCCCCCGGTCGACGTTGGATGACCGGGCACACGTTTGAAGAGGTAACGCGCACCGAGCCGGAGAAGAGTCTTTTGCGGCCTCTCTCCAAGAAGGCTGGACGCAACGTCTACGGACGGATTACCGTGCGTCATCGCGGCGGCGGTCACCGGCGCAGATATCGCGTCATCGATTTCCGCCGTGATAAGTACGGCGTTCCGGCCCGTGTTGATTCCATCGAATATGATCCCAATCGCTCGGCACGTATTGCTTTGCTGGTCTATGCTGATGGTGAGAAGCGGTACATCCTCGCACCTTTGGGTTTGAAGGTGGGGGACACGGTGGTGAGTAACGAGGAATCCGTTGAGATCCGGGTGGGTAATGCTACTCGTTTAGGCAATATTCCCTTGGGTACGTTGGTTCACAACGTGGAACTTCATCCTGGTCGGGGCGGTCAGATGGTGCGCGCTGCTGGATCTGCTGCTCAGTTGCTGGCGAGAGAGGGCGACTACGTGACGCTTCGTCTGCCCAGCACGGAGATGCGACGGGTGCGCAAGGAATGTATGGCGACCATCGGTCAGGTGGGCAATGTCGACCATGCCAACATCAAGTTGGGCAAGGCCGGTCGGAAGCGCTGGCTCGGCTGGCGCCCCTCGGTCCGTGGCTCGGCCATGTCGCCTCGGGATCACCCCCATGGTGGTGGTGAGGGGCGCTCGCCCATTGGGCTGCCCGGTCCCAAATCCCCCTGGGGTTGGTATACCCTGGGCCGGAAGACCCGTCACAATAAGGCTACCGACAAGTACATCGTTCGGCGTCGCAATGCCGGACGCAAGCGTAAGAAGTGAGGGAGAAGGAGAAATCATGTCACGTTCTTTGAAAAAAGGACCGTACATCAATCCCAAGTTGTTGAAGAAAGTGGAGGAGATGAACCGAACGGGGCAGAAGCGGGTTATCCGCACCTGGTCACGGGCGTCTGTCATCTTCCCGCAGATGGTGGGCCATACCATTGCTGTCCATGATGGACGGCGTCATGTTCCTATCTACATCACGGAAAATATGGTGGGCCATCGCCTGGGCGAGTTTGCGCCAACCCGGACCTTCCGGGGGCATGTTGTCAAGGAGAAAAAAGGCCGGATGATGGGCCGTTCCGCGACAACCACGACAACTACTACCTAGGTGAGGAGTATCTGAAATGGTGGAAATGACGGAAGATAGAGTTCGTGCGCAGGCTAGGCACATTCCCATGGGCCCGCGCAAGGTGCGGCGTATCCTGCCGCCCTTCCGAGGTATGAATGTACAGAAGGCCTTGGTTCTGCTGGATGAGATGCCTCAGGCATCGGCCGTTCCGGTTGCGAAGTTGCTGCGTTCTGCGGTAGCCAACGGGATGGAGAAGGGGTTGGACCCGGATAGTCTGTATATTATTCACCTCGTTGCAGACGAGGGACCTGGTGTGATGCCGGGTAAGGGTTGGCGGGCGCGTTGGGGCGGCCGAGGGCGCTATCGCCCCATTCGGAAGCGTTCCTCTCACATTACCGTCGTCCTGGAAGAACGGTTTGAGTAAGAAGGAGGCCGATTTTGGGTCGTAAAGTACATCCTTATGGGTTTCGTTTAAAGGTCATCCGGGACTGGAAATCGCGGTGGTATGCCGAGGGGCAGACCTACGTCGATCTCTTAGAGGAAGATCGTAAGATTCGTGATCTGATTTATTCGGAGATGCGCAAGCGCTCTCGTGATGGGCAGACATCTATCTCACGGATCGAGATCGAGCGCTTCCCCCCTAATCAGGTTTCGATCACTGTCTGGACCTCGCGTCCAGGTGTGGTGATCGGCCGCAAAGGCGAGAACGTCAAGGCGCTACGGCGTCAGATTGAACAGCTTTCGGGCGGCAAGCGCGTGCACGTGGACGTGCAAGAGGTGGAGAACCCGGATTTGGACGCCAAGCTGGTGGCAGAGAACATTGTCTCACAGCTGGAGCGGCGTATTTATCATAACCGGGCCATGAAGCGGGCTTTGCGGCAGGCTATGCGTGCTGGCGCGGAGGGCGTTAAGGTCATGTGCAGTGGTCGCCTGGGTGGCTCCGAGATGTCGCGTACCGATTGGATGCGTGAGGGACGCGTTCCCTTGCAGACCCTGCGTGCCGACATTGATTATGCGCAGGAAGAGGCGCGCACCACCTACGGTCGCATCGGCGTCAAGGTCTGGATCTATCGGGGTGAGGTCTTGCCCGGACAGTCGGCGATGGAGGAGACGACGCGCTAGAGGCCTGATAAGAGATAGCTTCCCGATGATATGTTTGAGACAGATGGGCTGAGTTGAGCTCAGAGATCTCAAAATGCAAGGGCGTTGCCTGGATATGTTCATAGTCAATCGCATGGGAAGTTATATTTTGACGAGCACTAAAACCGTCGCCTTTGATGAGGAGGAATTATTATGTTGATGCCGAAGCGGGTTAAATATCGTAAGCAACATCGCGGGCGCATGAAAGGGAAGGCCAGCCGGGGCGTAGAAGTCAGCTTTGGTGATTACGGCTTGCAGGCCTTGGAACCTTCCTGGATCACGGCCCGGCAGATCGAAGCGGCGCGACGCGCTATCGTGCGTTTTATGAAGCGCCGGGGGAAGTACTGGATTCGTATCTTCCCAGATAAGCCCGTCACCTCCAAACCCGCCGAATCACGGATGGGTAAGGGGAAGGGTATGGTAGAACACTGGGTTGCCGTCGTGCGGCCTGGGCGAGTGATGTTCGAGGTTGCCGGTGTGTCTGAAGAGATTGCCCTGGAGGCGCTACGTCTGGCCTCCCATAAGTTGCCTATCAGGACGCAGGTGGTGACCCGTCTAGAGCCGGGTGAGGCGGCAGGAGAGCAGGTATGAGAGCAAGCGAACTAAGAGAACTTACAACAGAAGATCTGCGGCTCCGTCTCCAGGAGACCCGGCGTGAGTTATTCAATTTACGTCAGCAATGGTACGCAGGTAGTCTTATAGACAAGAATGCCATCACGGCTGTCCAGCGGGACATTGCCCGGATTCTAACCATTCTGCGCGAGCGTGAGATCGCCGCCGAGATGGTGGAGAAAGGAGGCGCGGCATGAAAGAGCGGCGCAAGCGTCTGGTCGGTTTCGTGACCAGCGATAAGATGGACAAAACGGTCGTTGTGCGTGTGGAACGCAGATACCGCCATCCCTTGTATAAGAAGGTGGTGAGTTCTGCCAAGAAGTACATGGCGCATGACGAGGAGAATTCTTGCCGGATTGGTGACAAGGTGGAGATTCTGGAATCCCGCCCCCTGAGCCGTCGCAAGCGCTGGGTTGTCGATAAGATCCTGGAGCGGGCCGCGTAAGGAGGAGCCATGATTCAATCCGAAACGCGCCTTAAAGTGGCGGATAATACGGGAGCGCAGGAACTGTTGTGTATTCAGGTTCTTGGTGGCTCAAGACGGAAATATGGTTCAGTCGGTGATACTGTCGTGGCGACCGTTAAGGCGGCAACGCCTACCTCTTCTGTGAAGAAGGGGGAGATCGTCCGGGCAGTCATCGTGCGGGCGGCAAAAGAATATCGTCGTTCGGATGGTTCCTATATCCGTTTTGATGACAATGCCGCCGTGATCCTGGATAGCACGGGTATTAACCCGCGCGGAACGCGTATCTTTGGGCCTGTGGCCCGAGAGCTGCGCGAGAAGGGATTCACGAAGATTATGTCGTTGGCACCGGAAGTTTTATGACCGGTGATGAGGTGATAGGAATATGAATCGGATTAGAAAAGGTGATACGGTTGAAGTGATCACCGGTGAATACATCGGTGTCCGCAATACCGTGCTACGGGTGTTGCCCAAGGAGAACCGGGTTGTGGTCTCCAAGGTCAACCTCGTGACGAAGCATCAGCGCCCTGTACGTGCCGGTCGCTCGCAGATGCAGGCGGGGCGGATTCAGTTTGAAGCTCCGATTCATGCGTCCAACGTTATGTTGGTTTGCCCGCATTGCGATCAGGCGACCCGAGTCGGCTTCGAGACCCAGGAAGATGGGCAGAAGGTGCGGGTTTGCCGGAAATGCGGCGAGGCCATTGACTGAGGGGGTATGAATTATGCCTAATCTTAAGCAACGTTATAACGAGGAGATCGTCCCGGCGCTGATGGAGGAGTTTGAGTACGACAATGTTATGCAAGTACCTCGCATCCGCAAGGTAGTGCTCAACGTTGGTCTAGGGGAAGCTTTAGATAATCCCAAGGCTGTGGAGCACGCGATGCGTGATATGACGACCATCGCGGGCCAGCGTCCTGTGGCGACCAGGGCTCGCAAGTCCATCGCGGCTTTCAAGCTGCGCGAGGGACGGGTCGTCGGCGCCAAGGTCACCCTACGAGGTGAGCGGATGTGGTCCTTCCTGGATCGGTTGATGAATGTCGCGTTACCCCGTACCCGGGACTTCCGGGGCGTCTCTGATAAGTTTGATGGACGCGGGAATTACACCCTGGGGCTTCGGGAGCAGCTCTTGTTCCCCGAGATTGATTACGACAGCATTGACAAGGTCCGGGGCTTCGAGGTGAGCATCACGACCACGGCCGAGACGGATGAGGAGGCCCGGCGACTTCTTGAGATGCTGGGCATGCCCTTCCGCCAGAGTGGTGCGGGGTCGTAAAGGAGAGAAGAGGAGTTATGGCAAAGACATCAATGCCGATTCGGGAAACTCGACGGAAGTACAAGGTGCGGGTCCGCAACCGTTGTCGCCGTTGTGGGCGCCCGAGGGGTTACTATCGTCGTTTTGGTATGTGCCGAATCTGCGTGCGTGAACTAGCGCTGGAGGGTAAGATCCCCGGCTTGGTGAAATCGAGCTGGTGAGGAGTGGAAGAATGACTGACCCGATTGCTGATATGTTAACCCGGATCCGCAATGCCTTGATGGCGCGGCACGATGTGACATCGATGCCTTCGTCCAAGATTAAGGTCGCAATTGCGAAGATCCTCAAAGACGAGGGATACATCGAGGATTACAAGGTTGTCGAGGAAAAACCACAGCCGACCCTGCTCATCAAGCTTAAGTATGTTGGAGAAGGGAAGTACCAGCGCTCGGTGATCACCGAGCTGAAGCGCGTGAGCAAACCCGGACGCCGGCTCTATACGTCGGTGAAGGATATACCCTGGGTCCGCAGTGGGATGGGGATTGCTATCCTCACTACGCCCAAGGGCGTCCTCACCGGGCAGCAGGCGCGCCGCTTGCAGGTTGGCGGCGAGATCATCTGCTACGTCTGGTAGGCTGACGTCAGAGCAGGAGGTGAAGTGTGTCTCGAATTGGAAGATTACCCGTTCCTATTCCGGAAGGGGTAGATGTGAAAATCGATGGGACTGAGGTTACGATACGAGGTCCCAAGGGTGAGTTGACCAAGGAGTTTGCTCCGCAGATGGAGATCTCCAAGGATGAGAACGCTGTGTATGTGAAGCGTACGGTTGACACCCGACAGGCCAAGGCGTTGCATGGCCTGACCCGTGCTCTCATTAACAATATGGTCATCGGCGTGACCGAGGGCTATAGCAAGACCCTGGAGATTCACGGCACGGGGTACCGGGCTGAGCTACAGGGTGGGACCCTCGTGATGACGTTGGGGTATTCCCATCCGGTGCGTGTCGCCCCCCCGTCCGGTACGAGTTTTGATGTCAATCCTCGTGCCAACACCATCACGGTGAGCGGGATCGATAAGCAAGTTGTTGGTCAGCTGGCTGCCGAGATTCGTGCCTGGCGTCCGGTGGAACCTTACCTGGGTAAGGGGATCCGCTACGTCGGTGAGCACGTTCGCCGTAAGGCTGGCAAGGCTGGCAAGGCCATCTAGTTTTAGTCATATCACGTGGAACCGAGGGTGAAGAGGTAAGGATAGTATGAAACCAGAAGTTAATCGTCGTAAAGCCCGAGAGCGCCGCCGCCTTCACGTTCGCAAGAAGGTGAAGGGGACGTCCGAACGTCCACGTCTGAACGTCTTTCGCAGCTTGAATCATATTTATGCTCAGGTTATTGATGATAGCAAGGGTCATACATTGGTCTCCGCTTCGACTGTTGATGGTGAGGTCAGAGATCAGGTTGACGGTGTGAACAAGACGGAGCAGGCAAAGATTGTCGGTCGCGTCGTGGCCGAACGTGCTCTGGACAAGGGTATTCAACAGGTCGTTTTCGATCGCGCCGGGTACAAGTATCACGGTCGTATCAAGGCGCTGGCCGAGGCTGCCCGCGAAGCGGGCCTGGATTTCTGATTCCAGTGAGCCGCAGGGCGATCTTTATAGAAATCGGCAGGAGTTAAGATGGCGAGAAGAAGAGAAAGAAGTCGTGAAGAAGAATTGGACGAGCGCGTTGTTGATATTGCACGCGTGGCCAAGGTAGTCAAAGGTGGGCGTACCTTCCATTTCCGTGTCGTCGCCGTCGTCGGTGATAATAACGGTCAGGTTGGATTGGGTATTGGCAAAGCCCCCAAGGTTCCCGAGGCTATCGGTAAGGCTACCGATCGCGCGCGTCGCGATATGACCTCTATTGCGTTGGAGGGAACGAGTCTTCCCCACGAGGCTAAGGGTCGCTGTGGCGGTGCTCGGGTTCTCTTGAGACCTGCGACACCCGGTACCGGCGTTATTGCTGGTGGTGCCGTGCGAGCGGTTCTGGAGGCGGCTGGGGTCCGTGACGTGTTGACCAAGTCCCTGGGTAGTGCTACTAAGGTGAACGTGGCTCAGGCGACCATGGATGCCCTGCGTAAGTTGCGCCGCGTCGAGGACGTGGCCCGAGATCGGGGGGTAGCTGAGGCTCACGTGATGCCCTTCTGGCGCAGGAGGAAGACGTGATGGCGAATAAGCTACAGATCAAGCTGGTACGCAGCCCGATCGGGTATAATGTCCGCCAGAAACGTACTGTGAGGGCCTTGGGTTTGCGCAAATTGAATCAGGTCGTCGTTCGACCAGATAATCCCTCCGTCCGTGGCATGGTGGAGAGCGTTACGCATCTGGTCGAAGTCGCAGAGATAGAAGAAGTAGAGGCATAGCGAGCTATGAAGTTACACGATCTACGGCCCGCAGAAGGGTCGAAAAAACACAAGCGTCGCGTCGGACGTGGTATCGCTGCCGGTCAGGGTAAGACCGCCGGGCGTGGTACCAAGGGTCAGAACGCACGCAGTGGCGGTGGTGTGCGCCCCTACTTTGAGGGTGGACAGCTGCCGTTGGTGCGAAGGCTGCCCTTTGTCCGGGGATATGGCTTTTTCAATCCCTGGAAGATCGACTTCCAGCCAGTGAATGTCGATGAGTTGGCGGAACGTTTTGAGTCTGGTGCGGTTGTTACCCGGGCGGAGATGGTTCGTGTGGGGCTCATCAAACATGATACGGATTACGTGGTTGTGTTGGGTCGGGGCAAGATTGATCAGCCACTGACGGTTCACACACACCGTATCTCGGAGGGTGCTCGCGCGAAGATCGAAGAAGCGGGTGGTGAAGTGAAGTTGCTACCCTGGGAGCGCGGTGGGTACCGCACTCGTTGAGGATAAAGGGAGGCAAGATCAATGATTGAGGCCCTGCGCAATGCGTGGAAGCTCCCCGATCTGCGCCGAAGATTGTTGTATACGCTGTTGATCCTGGTGGTTTTCCGCCTGGCATCCAATATTCCGGTGCCTGGGGTGGATCGCTTGGCGTTGCAGCAGCTCTTGGCCGGGGGATCTCCGACGGGTCAGGTGCTGAATCTGCTGGATATGCTCTCCGGCGGTGCTGTGGCCAATTTCTCGGTGCTCGCGGCAGGCGTTTCGCCTTACGTGACGGCGACTCTCGTCTTACAGCTGCTCGTCCCCATCTTCCCCCGTCTGGAGGAGACGTTGCGGGAGGAGGGTGAAGAGGGACAGCGGCGGATGAATCAGTGGACTTTCTTCTTGACGGTGCCACTGGCGCTGCTCTACTCCTTTGGGCTGGCACAGTCATTGTCGGCGCAAGCGAATATTCTACCCAATTTTGGGTTGGGGCAAGGGCAGTTGCTAACGACGGCCACCGTTCTGGTGACCATGACAGCCGGTACTATGTTTGCGGTCTGGCTGGGCGAGCTCATCACTGAGCAGGGCATCGGCAACGGCCTGTCACTTATTATCTTTGGTGGTATCGTCTCTCGCGTTCCGGCGAACGTAGCCCAGATCTGGGCTGGGGATAATCCTATTGTGGGTTTGATCGTCTTCGTCGCCATCATGGTTCTGACGATGTTGGTCATTGTCTACGTTCAGGAGGGAGAGCGCCGCATCAAGGTGCAGTATGGCAAGCGAGTCCGGGGTATGAAGGTCTATGGCGGTGGTACCACCTACATACCATTGAAGGTCAATACCGCGGGCATGATCCCCTTGATCTTCGCTCAGTCCATTCTCTCTTTCCCGGCCGTAATTGCTCAGTTCTTCGTCGCCAGCAACAACCCGACGGTCCAACGGATCGCCGCGAGTCTGGTAGAGTTCTTCAGTGGTTCGAATCCTTACTACGTTCCACTCTACTTCCTGGCTGTAGTGGGCTTCACGTACTTCTATACGGACGTCATGGTTCAGCAGCAGAATCTGCCGGAGATGCTACAGCGACAGGGTGGTTTCATTCCGGGTGTGCGTCCTGGCAAGCGGACGGAGATCTTTATCAACAGCGTTTACCGGCGCATCACACTGGTAGGAGCGCTTTTCCTGGGTATGGTTGCCGTATTGCCCTTCATCGTAGGGTTTGTGATGGATACCAACGTGATGCTTATTGGCAGCTCCGGTCTACTCATTGTTGTGGGCGTCGTCGTAGACACCATGCGACAGCTTGAGGCTCAGCTGCTCATGCGTCACTACGAGGGCTTCCTGCGGTAGTCCGTTGGTGTATAGCTTGCAAAAATCGCAGAATAGAGTATCATTGAACCTTGGCTAGTTGCCAGGTTTCTGAAACCGGAATCAAGTTTCTGGTGGAGAAGTTAGGAGGTTGGATCATGAAGGTTTCACCGTCTGTTAAGCGTCGTTGTCCGAAGTGCAAGATCATTCGGCGACGTGGCGTCGTGCGTGTGATTTGTGAAAATCCCAAGCACAAGCAGCGACAAGGTTAGAGATTTAGAGGAGTTTGGAGGATAAGGTATGGCACGTATCGCTGGTGTGGACTTGCCCCGCGACAAGCGCGTAGAGGTGGGCTTGACCTACATTTATGGCATTGGTCGCGCGACGAGTAATGATATTCTGGCGAAGACCCAGATCGACCCTGACAAGCGGGTACGAGAG
>JBNGDR010000036.1:0-11413 GCA_049975685.1 Anaerolineae bacterium | reverse complement strand
CATGAGGGCCTTGCCGACAAGCGCGAATGGTTCATCATCCACTGCTACTCGGGCTACGAGCAGAAGGTCAAGCACAATCTGGAGCAGCGCATCGAGTCCATGGGGATGCACGATTTCATCTTTCAGGTCGTGGTTCCCACCGTCGAGGAGATCGAGATCAAGGATGGACAGCGCTACAACGTTGAGCGTTGTCTCTATCCCGGCTACATCATGGTTCAGATGATCCTCACGGACGATTCCTGGTACGTGGTGCGCAATACGCCGGGCGTCACGGGGTTTGTGGGTATGGGCAACAAGCCCGTTCCCCTGCGCCCCGAGCAGGTTCAGAACATCCTGCGTCGTATGGAGGCCGAGGCGCCCCAGATTCGGGCGACCTTCAAGGTGAGCCAGAAGGTGCGCATCATTGAGGGACCCTTCGCCGATTTCATCGGCGTGGTGGAGGAGATCGACGAGGAGCGCGCCAAGGTGCGGGTCCTGGTCTCCTTCTTCGGGCGCGAGACGCCCGTCGAATTGGATTTCTTGCAGGTCGAGAAGACCTGATATGGTGGTTTGATAGGTATCAGAACAGGAGTGATCATTAGATGGCCAAAAAGAAAGTAAAAGCAGTCGTCAAATTGCAGATCCCTGCCGGTAAGGCGAACCCTGCTCCGCCCATTGGTCCGGCGTTGGCTCAGCACGGCATCAACCTGATGGCCTTTTGCAAGCAGTACAACGCCAAGACGGCCCACCTGGCGGGGAACATTATCCCAGCCGAGATCACCATCTACCAGGATTCATCCTTCACCTTCGCTCTCAAGACGCCCCCCACGCCCGATCTTCTACGGAAGGCGGCCGGGGTGCCCAAGGGATCGTCGGAGCCCAACCGCGATAAGGTCGGGCGTATCACCCAGCAGCAGTTGCGCGAGATCGCAGAGACCAAGATGAAGGATCTCAACGCCCACGATATCGAAGCGGCAGAGCGGATGATCGCGGGGACGGCTCGCAGCATGGGAATCATCATCGAGAGAGACTAACACACCTCAGTGGGAGGGCCTGGCCCGCTAACACCACAAGGAGAGATTAAATGGTAAAAGGCGGAAAGAAATATCTGGAAGCATTCGAGAAGGTGGATCGAGATCGAACTTACGATCCTAGGGAGGCCTTGGAGCTGGTCAAAGAGGTTAGTTACGCCAGTTTCGATGCTACGGTAGAGCTCCACGTCCGGACGGGGCTGGACCCCCGGCGCTCAGACGAGCAGATCCGTGGTATGGTGCAGTTGCCCCACGGTCTGGGCAAGAAGGTCGTCGTTGCGGTCTTTGCGTCGGCGGAATCCGCGTCCATTGCGGAGGAGGCCGGGGCTGACTACGTCATCAACAGCGACGAGGACATCAAGAAGATCATGGATGGCTGGACGGAGTTCGACGTCACCATCGCCGTCCCTGAGATGATGCCCAAGGTCGGTCGTCTGGGCCGGGTCCTCGGTCCCCGGGGGTTGATGCCCAATCCCAAGACGGGTACCGTGGTTCCTGCTGACGATCTCCCCCGCGTTATTCGCGAGGCCAAGGCCGGTCGTGTGGAGTACCGGCTGGATCGGACCGGGAATATTCACTGCCCCATCGGCAAGGTGAGCTTCCCGATCGAACAGCTGGTCGACAATATGGCGGCCATCATGGAGACCTTCCGTCGGGTTCGTCCTCCCCAGATCAACAAAACCACGTACATTCGCCGCGTGACCCTGGCGCCCACGATGGGCCCCGGTGTCAAGGTTGATCCTATGGCGGCGTTGGCGATGGAGAGCACTTTCTGAACTAGAAATTAACGAAGAATTCTGACTGTCTGCCAGAGACAGCAGGTGCGCTCAGGCGCTTAATGTCCTGCCGAGGCAAGACCCGGAACATTGTGTATTTCCCTCTCCTAGGGAAACCGGTCCTTGCGTCGGTAGATGCAGGGACCGGTTGTTTTTTGTTTAGTGTATTTGAGGTTGCATGTATGATGATGGACTCTGAGAAGGAGGTGAGACAGGTTGGCTATTTCACGTGATCGGAAAGAGACATTAGTCTCTGAGTACACGGCACAGTTGGAGCAGAGTCAGGGTGTAGTGTTAGCCCATTACTCTGGCTTGACGGTGCCCCAGATGGAGGATCTGCGCCAGAGGGCGCGCGAGAAGGATGGCGAAGTCTTCGTGGTCAAGAATACCCTTCTGCAACTGGTGCTCGAGGAGCACGATATAGAGATCCCCGAGGCCTTCTTGACCGGCCCGAACATCGTTGTCTTCTGTCATCAGGACACGCCCCCGCTGGCCAAGGTTTTCAAGGACTTTGTGGGGGATACGGAAGAGGGTAAGTTTTTGCTACGCGGTGCCATCGTTGAGGGCCGCTTCTACGATGCGGACAGGGCCAGAGTTCTGGCAGAGCTTCCCACCCGGGATCAGCTCTTCGCGCAGGTGCTGGGGACCATCAATGCACCGGCCACCCAGGTGACCGGAGTCGTTGCCAGTGGTGTTCGACAGATACTCAACGTGCTACAGGCATATGTCGATAAGTTGGAAGAGGGCGGGGCTCCCGCCGAAGCCGCGGCGTGAGCTTTGTCCACGTCGTTATCATAATAGATGAACAAAACTAGCTCAAGAAGCGAGGTATAACAATGGCAGATCTGGAGAAGTTGGTAGAGGAAATCAGTGAGCTTACCTTGATGGAAGCCTCTGAACTCGTTGGTATGTTGGAAGAGAAGCTGGGTGTTAGCGCTGCCGCGCCTGTCGCCATGATGGGCGCCATGCCTGCGGCCGCCGCTGCCGAGGAAGAGGAGGAGAAGACCGAGTTTGACGTCATCCTCCAGGACTTCGGCCCCAAGAAGATCAACGTCATCAAGGCCGTGCGTCAGATCAGCAGCCTGGGCCTGCGAGAGGCCAAGGAACTGGTCGAGAGCGCGCCCACGCCCGTCATGGAAGCGGTCTCCAAAGAGGTCGCCGAGGACGCCAAGGCCAAGCTCGAGGACGCCGGCGCCAAGGTGGAGATCAAGTAACGCCACCCGGCACCGCTGTAAAGAGAAGCCCTCTCCCCTCGTGGAGGGGGCTTTCTTGTAGATCGCGTTGCTTCGCCAATTCATGCACGCCGTGTTATACTTTGGCGGACTATGCACATAGGACCCTGGTTTTTGCATACTTACACCCTGCGTCTGATGGTCGGCGTGATGGCCGGGCTTGTCTGGCTCTGGTTCGCCGGCCCCCGGCGGGGCTTCGAGCGCCAGCAGTTGTCGGCACTCGTCTGGGCGGTGGCAGGAGGCGCGCTCTTCCTGGGGCGTGTGGGATACGTGCTCTTCTCTCAACGTGCCTACTTCTTACAACATCCCTGGGATATGGTCCTGTTGTGGGAGATCGGTGGCTGGCATGGGAGCGGGGCCTTGTGGGGGGGTATTGTAGCGGCCTGGATCTGGTCGCGGGCCGCCGGACGTTCTTTCGTTCCCGTCCTGTCGCTGCTGGCACCCTCGGCGCTCCTTGTCGTGGCCGGGGCGTGGTATGGATGCGCTGACGCGGGTTGCGCCTGGGGCCGGGAGATGCTGGCGCCGCACCCTCTCCTGCGCTGGGCCGTCGTCGAGGGGCCGGATCTCTATCGCACTGTCATGCCGCGCTACGCCGTCCGGATAGCCGGCGCCATCTGGGCCGTGGCCACAGCCGGATTGGCCGTGGCCCTGGGAAAACGGAGCCTCTGGGCTGTGTCCCTTTACACGGCTGGCGCGGCCGGACTTTCGTTCTTACGGGCCGATCCGGTGCTTATGCTCGGCCCCTATCGCTGTGACCTGATCCTGAATGCGGCGCTGGCTCTCCTGACGGCGGGTTTGCAGATGCGTGATTCCCGTTTCCTCTAAGGTTTTTTTAATGTTTTTCTGGTATAATACAGAGGTGGTTCTTCTGAAAACAAGGGGCGAAAATCGGATTTCTCAGAATCAAGGTACTGAATATGAAACTTGGCTCGAATAAATCATCAGGTATATGGGGTGCTCGCGCCAGAAATCCGATTTTTCGGTACGATCAGAAGTAGTTTACTGAATTGGTGCGTCTATCAGATGCTTACCTGACGGGCGCTGTACATATACCCGGATCGCCGGGTCACGAGTTTGCGAGGCATATCATGGAAAATATAGATGCAACATGGGACACTGAACAAGCTAGCCTGGAAAATTTGAAACAGGCCCTACAAGGATTGATGGAGATCGATGCCGTGCGGGTGCTCTCCGCTGACTCCAAGCCTGCCGTGGAATTCACCGGGCGACTTCGGGACGGCGAGGAAACTTTCGATGATATCTTGGAGCGTTTTGAGAAGGTGGGATATACCCCCCAACTCAGAAACGCCAACGGTACGCGAATTCTCCGGGCCATTCCCACGGTGCTCAAGAAGGAGCGCCAGGGGAATCCGTGGGTGAATCTCGGTCTCTTCCTTGCTACCCTGCTCTCCGTGCTCTTCATCGGTGCGATGAACGAGGGCGGGCAGCCTTTACAAAATTTCAATGACATCTGGTTGGGGCTACCCTTCGCCGGGACCCTGCTGGGTATTCTTACGGCGCACGAGCTCAGCCACTACTTCGTGGGGCGGCGCTACGGTTCGCCCGTCAGCCTCCCCTATTTCATCCCCTTGCCCTTGAGCATCCTGGGTACGATGGGGGCGGTCATCGTACAGAAGGGGCCCATGCGCAGCCGTAAGGCTCTCTTTGATATCGGGGTAGCGGGTCCTCTGGGAGGGCTCGTGCTGGCTATCCCCCTCCTCGTCGTGGGCCTTTTCCTCTCCGAGGTGCAGCCCTTACCCATCAATGAGCCCTACTTCATGGAAGGGAATTCGCTGCTTTACTTCCTCGTCAAGTGGGCGATTTTTGGGCAGCCCTTGCCCTCTGGCGGCGTCGACGTCATGCTGCATCCCATGGCCTTCGCGGCCTGGGCCGGCCTGATGGTGACGGCGCTCAATCTCTTCCCGGTGGGGCAGCTCGATGGTGGGCACGTGACCTATGCCATGTGGGGACGCAAGGCCTGGACCATCGCGCGGATCTTCGTTGCGCTCTTCTTCGGCTGGGGCGCCTTCCTTCTCCTTTCCGGTAATCAGGCCGGGTGGACCTGGATCGTCTGGGGTGGGCTGGGCACGCTCATGGGAGCCCGCCATCCGGCGCCTCTCAACGACGCCAAACCCCTGGGGAGGACCCGCAAGATCCTCGGCTGGGGCGTCGTTGCTCTCTTCTTCCTGCTCGTGGTGCCCATCCCGCTGGTCATTGTGACCCCCTGAGCGGAAGCACGGACAACGCGGACGAAGTTTCATGGCCTCGGTGGGGATTGACGCCAGTCGTGCGGTGAGTACCGCGCCGACGGGCACCGAGGCCTACTCCTATCATCTCATTCGCGCGCTCGTTCCCCTGCTCCAACCGGAGCACGACGTGCGGCTCTACTTTCGTGAGCCGCACGGGGACCTCAACTTCCCCGAAGCCGACGAGCGTGTCATACCCTTTCCCCGCCTCTGGACTCACCTCCGCCTCTCGTGGGAGATGGCGCGTCACCCGCCCGATTTGCTCTTCGTCCCGGCACACGTGCTCCCCCCGGTGCGCCCCCGCCGCACACTGGTCACCGTCCACGACCTGGGTTACCGTTTCTTCCCGGAAGCGCACCCCCGGCAACAGCGCCTCTACCTCGATCTCAGCACCCGTTGGAATGCACGAGTGGCCGATCACGTCCTTGCCGATTCCCGCGCCACCCGTGACGCCCTCGTCGCCGAGTATGGTGTCCCCGAGGCGCGTATCACCGTCGTCTATCCCGGCTACGACGCCGCGCTGGCCCCCGTGCGCGATCTGGAGGCGCTGGCGCGCGTGCGCCGGCAGTACGAGATCCCGGGTCGCTACGTTCTCTACCTGGGCCGGATTCAGCCGCGCAAGAACCTGGAGCGGTTGGTAGAGGCCTTCGCTCGCATCCTCCCCCATCAATCCGACCTGACCCTGGTGCTGGCCGGGCCGGAGGGCTGGCTCGCCGAACCCGTTCACGCGCGGGTCCGGGCGTTAGGACTGGAGGCGCGGGTTCGCTTTCCGGGCTACGTCGCAGAAGAGGACAAGGCAACCCTGCTTTCAGGGGCACGGTGCTTCGCCTTTCCCTCCCTCTACGAGGGCTTCGGTTTCCCGGTGCTGGAGGCGCAGGCCTGCGGGGTGCCCATTCTCACCAGCACCACCTCCAGCCTGCCGGAGGTGGCGGGTGACGGCGCCCTACTCGTTCCCCCGGAGGATACCGACGCCATCGCTGAGGGGCTGATGCGCCTCCTTGAGGATGGCGAACTCCGCGGGCAGCTCATTGAACGGGGCAAGCAGAACCTCCGACGCTTCTCCTGGGCGGGGGCCGCGAGCGATGTCGCCGAGATCATTGAGGATCTGCTCTCTTGAATCGAGACTTTGCACGGCGTGAAAAGAACAGGTTTTGACGTGGATATCCCAACTTATCCCAAAAATATCCCAAGTGGTTTGGGATAAATCGAACAATTCTTGGGAAAAGGCGCTTGTATGATCACTATCGTAATCACTGCCTTTCGGGAGGCCGCCACCATCGGGCGGGCCGTGGAAGCTTTTCTGGGACAGGTCCCCTCGGACGCAGAGATCCTCGTGGTCTGCCCCGACCCGGAGACGGCGGCGGTGGTTCAGGATTTGGCCCGGCTTCACCCGCAGGTGCGACATCTACAGGACCCCGGTCAGGGTAAGCCCACCGCGCTGAACCACGCTTTCCGCGCAGCCCGAGGGGATCTCGTCGTTTTCAGTGACGGTGATGTTGTCATCACCGCAGAGAGCCTTGCTCCACTCATGGCCCCCTTCACCGATCCGGGGGTGGGTGCGGTGAGCGGGCACCCCGTCAGCGCCAGCCCCCGCGCCACCATGTTGGGTTACTGGTCCCACCTCCTCACCGACAGCGCTCACCAGGTGCGCCTGATGCGCGACCAAGCCGGAGGTTTTCTGCTCTGCTCGGGTTACCTCTTCGCGCTTCGCCAGGGGCTCGTGGAGCGGGTGCCGGAGGACGCCCTGGCAGAGGATGCCGTCATCTCCCATATCATCGCCGGGCAGGGTTTCCGGATTCGCTACGCACCCGAGGCCCAGGTCCTCGTGAAGTATCCCACAACCTACCGCGATTGGCTGCGCCAGAAGGTGCGCTCGGCAGGGGGGTATGCCCAGGACTACGTGCGCGCCTCCCCGGTACGGATGCGATCCGCGCGCCTGGAGCTCGTCGAGGGTACGCGCCTGGCTCTACGTTATCCGCGCAGCGCCCGGGAGTTCATCTGGACACTGTTACTCTTTGCCGCCCGGCTTCATCTCTGGACGTTGGTCTTCGTCAACGTGCGGCTGCTCCGGCGCCCCCTGACGACGCTCTGGAAGCGCGTGGAGACGACAAAATAGAGGTATCTGGGGAATCCCAAATTCATTTGGGATAACTTGGGATAATTTGGGTTATTCTGAGACAGGAACGAGGATCAAACTACGTGGAAGGCCATGATCTGGATTTCGTCACCTTCCCTTGACGTCGTTCTCTTTGCCACTCAGTGATTCGACGGTTACACGACCGATGGTTACGCCCGTCAGCTTTTCAGACGTGAGAAGACGTGCTTTCATCGCCTCCGGATTCGATTCCAGATGCTCTATCATCAATGAGAGGGCGTGACGCTTCGCTTTCATCTCCTCGACAAAGGTGACCCGGCCCGCGAAGTGGATGCTCCGGTAAGCATGATCGCACTGACCGTCGAGGTAACCTCTGTCTTCGAGGATCTGTCCCCACACCTTGGGGTTGGCTTTCATATAGTCTATCTTCTTGCCCTCGCCGGCGCAGTGGAAGTAGAAGCATCCCTCTGCTTCGTCGAAGCCGTAGTTCACCGTCATGAGATAGGGCTGTCCTTCCCGGCAGAGGCCCAACGTCATATAAGACTGTTTGCGGATGATCTCCAGGATCTCGGATTCTTCGGTGATGGCCTTCTCGGTCCGACGTAGATGATAGACACTCATTCTATTTCAGGATGTAGTAGGTTCCGCGCTTGGCCCCTACCTTGAGCAGCACGCCTTGCTGCACCAGATCCGAAAGATCCAGCCGGAGCGTCTCCGGGGTGACGTTGGGGCAGAGATTCTGATACTCGCGGTTGGTGATGCGTCCATGGTGTTGCACGTAGGCCAGCGCCTTGGCCTGGCGCTCGTTGGTGGAGAGGCGCCTTCCGGTGAGGGGACGGCGCTCCAGGGTGCTTGAGAAGGTAACCGTAAAGGAGAAGGGGGTCTCCTTGAACTGGGGTGGCGCGTGACCGGCGTTGACCATCTCTTCGATCATCAGGTCCACGCCCAGGCCCAGCTCTTCGATGTATCCCCACTGGAAAAGCCCGTTGACGATGCGCGGGTTGCGCGAGAAGTGTTCGTCGACAATGTTATCCACCGTGATAAAGCCGGGCAACGAGCCGGGACTGGAGACTTCCAGCCGGTCGGTGAACATCCGAACCTCGATAGAGCGTCCGCGCAGGCGATAGTCCCGGTGAGCTACTGCGTTGACCAGTGCCTCACGGATGGCAGCGGAGGGGTAGATCCACTTTTCCTCTCGCTGGAGGTCGCCGCGCACCACAGCGCCGACCTGAATCTGCTCCTTCAGATGGGACCACGTGCGATCGATGATGCGCGGTAGCGGTCCTGAGACCTCGATACGACGACCGTACCCCGGCGCGCCGTCCTTGCCCCGCATCTCCGTTCCCTCGAAGCGCACGAAGACGAGGTCGCTGCGCGGGATGAAGATCTGGGGATTCTTGCCGAAGAGCAGGATGCCCGCGACGGTGGGTTGTTTCTCCCGGGTGAGCCATCCCATCTCCCGGAGCACGTCGTCGAGAGGGCGCGTGAAGGGACGTCCCTGTTGCTCCTCCCACTTGCTCACAAACTCGGCCAGGATCTCCTCATCGAAGTCGCTACGCTTGGCGCCCGCCACGGGTTCGGCTTCGTAATCACCCACCGAACGATTGGTCGCGAGCTGTCTCACCTGGTCGCCGCTGAGGGGGCGGTTCTCCGGGCCGGTGCGGACGAGCACTCGACCATCGGCGAGGGTGTGCATCTCGGGGCTGCGGCGGACGTGCCCCACGAAGATGAAGGCCCCCCGTGCCTCCGTTTGCTGCCATTCCACGGGGATCAGGGGGCGGCAGAGGGATTCGGCCCGGCTGAATGCGGTGTTGAACTCTTCGGGAAAGACGTCACCCGTGGGACGGCCCCGCTCGTTCAACCCCACGTAGAGGGTGCCTCCGTCGGCGTTGGCGAAAGCCACCATCGTCTCCGCCAGGGCCTCCGGATCGGCGTCGGGTAGTAACGCTATCAGCTGATTGGGGCCGCTGCGCGGGATTTCGCTCATCAGGTGTCGCTCCCCTCCTTATTGTCCTCTTCTTCCTCGGTCAGACGGGCAACGGAGGCGACGCGATCCCCCTGCTTGAGATCCATCATCTGAACCCCACGGGAATACCGTCCCATCTGGGGGATGTTGGCAACGCGCGTGCGAAGCATGATGCCACCCTCGGAGATCAGGGTGATCTCATCGCTCTCGCGGACGACGCGAGCATCCACCACCGGACCGGTGCGCTTGCTCACCTTGTACCCTACCACGCCCTTGCCGGCCCTGCCTTGCGTGCGGAATTCGTCCAGGCTGGTCCGGCGACCGTACCCCTTCAGAGAAGCGACGAAGAGATCGGCGCCGGGTTCCACTACGTCCATGGCCGTGACAGCGTCACCCTTATCCAGGCGGATGGCGTAGACGCCGCGCGCCGTACGGCCCATGGGACGAACATCCTCTTCGTTGAAACGGATGCTCTGCCCCTGTTTTGTCAGGATGATGATATCCTGATCGCCCTGCGTGATCTGCACCCATCCCAGTTCATCCCCATCCTCCAGGCGGATGGCGATGAGGCCGCTGGGACGCACCGAAGCGAATTCCTTCAGCAAGACCCGCTTGGTGTAACCCTGGCGGGTGACCATGGAGGCGTAACGTCCATGGTTGGCGTCACCCGTGTTGACCACCGCCGTGACCCGCTCCCCATTTTCCAGAGCCAGGATCCCCACGAGGAGCGCACCTCGTGCCGTCCGATTTGCCTCGGGGATCTGGTAAACGCGTTCCTGGTAGACCTTGCCCCGGTCGGTGAAGAAGAGCAGGGTGTCCAGCGAGTTGGCGGAGATCATCTCCACCACCTCATCCTCCTCTTTGGTATCCATGCCGATGACGCCGCGCCCGCCCCGTCCCTGCGCCCGGTAGACCTTGGAGGGCACGCGCTTGATGTAGCCGCCCCCAGTGATAGTCACGAGCACGCGTTCCTCATCGATGAAGTCTTCCTCGTCGAACTCGCCGGCCGCGTGGGGGTTGATGGTGGTGCGCCGCGCGTCGTTGTACTTCTCCAGCAGTTCCAGGAGCTCACCCCTCGCTACGCTCCGCTGCCGGGTGGGGGAGGCAAGCAGATCTTCCAGATAGGAGATCTGCTTGAGCAGCTCCTCGTATTCATCCACCAGCTTCTGGCGCTCCAGCGCGGTGAGACGGCGGAGAGGCATGTCGAGGATGGCCTGCGCCTGGATCTCCGAGAGGCCGAAGCGCTCCATGAGTCGCTGTCGCGCCGTCTCGACGTCTGGTGACTCGCGGATGGTGCGGATGACCGCGTCCATGTGATCGAGGGCGATGAGCAGCCCCTCAAGAATGTGCGCCCGATCCTTTGCCTTCCGGAGATTGTACTCTGCCCGCCGGACAATGACCTCGATGCGGTGATTGAGGAAAATGAGGAGCATGCGCTTGAGCGAGAGGAGGCGCGGTTGCCCGTCGACGAGAGCCAGAAGTTGTACCCCGAAGGTCGATTGTAGCGGAGTGTACTTGTAGAGGCGGTTCAAGGCTTTCTGAGGCTGTGCGCCTCGCTTGAGCTCGATGACGATGCTCATTCCCCGCTTGTCCGATTCGTCGCGTAGATCGCTTATCTCGTCCAGGCGGCCCGAGCGTACCAACGAGGCGATACGCTCGATGAGCGTCGTCTTGTTGACCTGATAGGGGATCTCGGTGATGACAATGCGGTGGCGTCCCCCGCGCATCTCTTCGATATTGGCGACGGCGCGGACGATGACCTTTCCCCGCCCTGTGCCGTAGGCCTGCACGATGGGGCCCCGGCCCATGATCATCCCCCCTGTGGGGAAATCGGGACCCTTGATGAACTCCATGAGCTCCTCAACGCCCATGTCCTCCTGACGATCCCAATTATCCAGCATGAAGATGAGAGCGTTAACGACCTCGCCCAGATTATGGGGTGGGATATTGGTGGACATACCCACGGCGATACCCGAGGAGCCGTTGATGAGGAGATTGGGCAGGATCGAGGGGAGGATCTGGGGCTCCTGTAGCGTACCATCGAAGTTATCCACCCAGGGAACGGTGTCCTTGTCGATGTCGGCTAGC
>JBNGDR010000035.1:0-11459 GCA_049975685.1 Anaerolineae bacterium | reverse complement strand
GTCCAGATGTCGACCAACAGACTGCCCGACCAGGAAAACAGCATATCACCATCGTAAACTTTACAGGACGGCTTGATGTCGGTGACGGTGCGATCGCTGCTCTCATCGAAACCATCCATGCGCATCTCTCGGATCTTGATTACAGAGAGATACTCTTCTGCATCTTCATCGGCTGCATATCGCTTCCACGCCAGACCGTTCTGGTAGTGGGCGATTTCATCCAGTGGGTGTATTTCCCACCCCGCCGGGATCGGTCCCAACTCCGACTCGATGAACATATCGGGGAAGAGTGCCGCGGTCGCCGCGTCCATACCGGCGGGTACTTCACCCCGGGCCTTGGCGTGGACGGGATCGAAGTCTACGAACCATGATGTGAAGATGGCGCGGGCGATGGCCTCCAGCGTGGCGTTCATCTGCTGGTTGAGGTCAATCTTGTCGTCGAGATCTAACAAAATCCGAGATATACTCTCTCGTTCCTGCTTTGGGGGAACTGGAATGGGTAGGTTTGCCACGTCACGAAGATTTAGAGTCGCCTGAACAGTAGTCGTTGCCCAGGTGTGAATGTAGTGCTGAAGTGCGGGACTTCGAAGGCAATAGGCCACCCATTGATTGCCAACTTTTGCATCAACAGGAATCACTGCTACTGCGCGCGCCGTGTTCCATCCAGAGAGTGTCGGTGGAACAACTGCAACTTCTCCTATAGAACCAACCAGACTAAGGAGAACTTCTCCCCCTTGCAGCCTGGTACGTTTATACCTACTTTCTATCTTGGGGTCCACACGTCTTATCTCGCTGGTAGAGATTCTCCCCCCACCAATATTGTTTACTCGTATCATTGGCACGCCATTGGGTTCGTGTTTGCCGGGTTGTACAATACCGTACGAGATGCTTCTATCTTCTTGGAGTAAGCTTTCTAACGATTGCCACTTCCACTTCGGTGGTAGATGGTACAACTCTGATACTAAATCTTCGAAATTAAAGGGCATGAAGCAGACCTTCGAGATTTTCAGTAATTGATTGTTCTAGTTCTTTTGATCTTAGAAATTGGCTTTGAAGTAATCCCGTCAACCGCTCCATCTTCTCCTCGAATGGTTCCCCGTCGCCCTCGTCTTCCTCGAAGCCCACGTAGCGGCCCGGCGTGAGCACGAAGCCGTGCCCCTTGATCTCCGCCAGGTCGGCGCTGGCGCAGAAGCCGGGCTCATCCTCGTAGGCGCCCTCGGGATCGCGCCAGACATGATAGACGCCGGCGATGCGTGCGATCTCCTCGTCCGTCAGCACGCGGCGGGTGCGGCTCACCATCTCGCCCGCGTCGCGCGCGTCGATGAAGAGGGTCTCCCCGGCGCGGTGCTGGGGCTTGCCCCGATCCAGGAACCAGAGGCAGGCCGGGATCTGGGTGTTGTAGAATAGCTGCGGCGGCAGCGCCACCATGCAGGCCACCAGGTCGTGCTCCACCAGCGCCCGGCGGATCTCGCCCTCCCCGCTGGTCTGCGTGGACATGGAGCCATTGGCCAGGACGAAGCCCGCCTGTCCTCCGTAGGCCAGGTGGTGGATGAAGTGCTGCACCCAGGCGAAGTTGGCGTTGTTCTCCGGCGGTGTGCCGTATTTCCACCGGACGTCGTCCTGCAGCAGGTGCCCGCCCCAATCGCTCATGTTGAAGGGTGGGTTGGCGAGCACGTAGTCGACCTTCAGGTCGAGGTGGCGATCGTTGTGAAAGGAATCCGCCGGTTCGCCTCCCAGGTCGCCCTCGATGCCCCGGATGGCCAGGTTCATCTTGCAGAGCCGCCACGTCGTCGGGTTCGATTCCTGCCCGTAGATGGCGATGTCGCCGATGAGCCCGCCGTGTGCCTTCACGAAGCGCTCCGATTGCACGAACATGCCGCCGGAACCGCAGCAGGGATCGAAAACCCTCCCCTGATAGGGCTCCAGCATCATCACCAGCAGCTGGACGATGGACTTGGGTGTGTAGAACTCGCCTCCCTTCTTGCCCTCGGCGTCGGCGAACTGGCCCAGGAAGTACTCGTAGACCCGGCCCAGGATGTCCTTGGAGCGGCTGGCACTGTCGCCCAGGCCGATGGTGCCGATGAGGTCGACCAGCTCGCCCAGGCGGCGCTTGTCCAGATCATCGCGCCCGTAGCCCTGGGGCAGCACACCCTTGAGGCGGGGGTTCTCCCTCTCGATGGCCTGCATGGCTTCATCGATGAGGATGCCGATACTGGGATCCCTGGCGTGGGCCTGGAGGTACTTCCAGCGCGCCTTCTCCGGCACCCAGAAGATGTTCTCGGCGATGTACTCGTCGCGATCCTCCAGTACCTGATAGCGCAACTTGGCGTCTTTGACGTAGTAGACGTTCTCCGGGTCCAGGGTCCAGAGCCGCAATTGCTCGTAGTGTTCCTCGAAAGCGTCGGAGATGTACTTCAGGAAGATGAGGCCCAGGACGACGTCCTTGTACTCGGCGGCGTCGAGGTGCCCGCGCAACTTGTCGGCCGCGGCCCAGAGCTTCCTCTCGAAGCCCAGCTCACCGCCGTTGGCGTGGGAGTTGACCATGTACGCTCCTTCGAAAGATAGACAGGATTTACAAGATTGACAGGATTAGGTCAGTATTGAAACAGCGTGCTTTATCAGTGGGTGTGGCTTGCCACATGACGATTACTCGAATCGGTATGGGACGCAGACCGGCGGGTGGGCGATGACGTCGAGCTGTATGGTGTGTGCGAAAAGTGCCGAGACTTACGCCACGCTTATTGTACACCACTCCTCAAAAAATACAGTGAGCGGTGAGTAAGGTTAGGGATCAGGGACCGGTGACCAGGGATCAGGTTTCCCTTTCTCCCTGCTTAGAAAATAGCTGATTGTCATTCCGAACGGCCTGTCCTGAGTCTGCGAAGGATAGTGACGAGGCTTGCCCTGAGTGTAACGAAGGGAATCTTGTTCCAAGAAAACGAGGTTCCTTCTCGAAGGATCAGACTTGTCTTCTTGTTCTCCCTGGCGTACCTGCTATCATTAGGGTCTGTTAAGAAATAACGTCCCGACTGCACAACCCGGATAGTATTGAAGGCACCCGCCAAACACGTTTGAGGCTCGCCAATTTCGACGGCGAAAGCACCTGGTGCGTAAGGCAACTTAAGATGGCGCGGGAAGTTATTCTTTTACGAGCCCTTATTCGAGATTGAGAGGTCATTGTGACTCTATACGTTGATCAAAAACGTTGTACAGGATGTGGTCTCTGCGTGGATGCTTGCCCGTTGGATGCCATCCACCTGCTAGAGGGTAGAGCGCAGATTGATCCTGCCCTCTGCCGGGGATGTGAGGTCTGTCGCTCTATCTGCCCCACCGGTGCTATTTCCCCGACCCGACCGGCACCAGACGTTGCTCTCCCTGTCTCGCCTGAACTATCAGAAGCACCGGTGACTGTATACACGCCTAGCCCAAATGACGTCGCGCGCAGGGAGCAGGGAGGATCCTGGTTGCTGGCGGCGCTGGCAGATCTCAGACATATCGTCACCACCCTGCGTCTGGGCTCTCCTGGACAGCGACCTCGACCCCCACAGCGCTCCCCCCGCAGCTTGCCTAATTCGAGGCGTAGGACGGGAGGTGGGGGACGGCAACGACGGGCCCGCCGCCGGGGACGTTGGTAAGGGGTGGTGAGGGACGACGTGCGTATCGAGATACTGGGCGCAGAGTCTTTGGGGGTGCGCGGGCTCTCGTGTGCCGTTGATCTGGATCAACGCAGGATCGTTATCGATCCGGGCCTGGCACTGGGATATCGGCGTCACGGCCTGCTCCCCCATCCTGCTCAGGTAGCCGTTGGGGAGGAGGTGCGCAGCAAGATCAAGAGGGCGTTACAAACAGCCACCGACGTCGTCTTCAGCCACTATCACGGCGACCATATCCCCCTCCCGAAGGCCAATCCCTACCAACTTAAGGCCGCCAGTGTCATGGAAACCTTGCAGGCCCCTCGCCTGTGGGCTAAGGGCCCTCAAGAGATCTCTGATGTGATGCTCCAGCGCCGGGCTTCCCTTATCGAGACTCTGGGACGAGTTCTGCCTATTGCGGAAGGTCAGAGCACCGGCTGTTTGTCCTTCTCCCCGCCCGTCCCCCACGGTGAACCGCGCACTCATCTGGGTACGGTGATGATGACCCGCATTCAGGACGCCGATGAGGTCTTCGTTCACGCCTCCGATATTCAACTGCTGGATGAGAGGGCGGTCTCATGTATCCTCGACTGGCAACCGGACGTGGTCCTCGTTGGCGGGCCGCCCCTCTATCTCTCGCACCTGTCGTTCGCTCAACGGAGGAGAGCCTGGCGCCACGCCCTGACGTTGGCCCAGGGGGTCGAGACGCTCATTCTCGATCATCATCTGCTGCGTTCAGAAGAGGGGCTCAGCTGGCTGAAGCGCCTGTCGGCAAAGACGGGGCACCGGGTAATCTGCGCTGCCGATTTCATGGAACGGCCCCACTGCCTGCTGGAGGCCCGGCGCGAGCAGCTCTACGCGGAGCTACCCGTGCCCAACGGCTGGCACGAGGCGTATGCGCGCGGGGAAACGGACACGCTTGGCTACCGGCAGTATCAAGAGAGATGTACTTGAGAAGATTATGGCTCTTATAAGCGCGCAGGTCAGTATTTACCCATTGCGTCAGGCTTCCATCGGGCCGCCCATACGTGAGGCGGTGCGGATTTTTCGACGGCACGGGCTGAACGTGCGCGTTGGTGAGATGAGTACCCTGGTGTGGGGCGAGGAGGACGTGCTCTTCAACGCTTTGCAGGAAGCCTTTCGACGAACCGCCGAGACCGGCGACACGGTCATGACCCTTACTATCTCTAACGCCTGTCCTGAGCCTTCGAATGGATGAGATGGCGAGCGCAGAGACGCTCTTTGGGACGGAGGCCGCCACTCATTACGAGAGCTGGTACGAGACACCCGAGGGCCGGCGGGCCGATAGGCTGGAGAAAGCCGCGTTGCAGTGGCTGTTGGAGCACTTTCCCAAGGCTCGAAGTGTTCTGGAGGTAGGCTGTGGCACCGGACACTTCACCCGCTGGCTGAATGAACTGGGCATGTCAGCGGTGGGACTGGATCTCTCGGCGCCGATGTTGGGGGAGGCCCAGGCCCTCGACAGCCCCACGTTGATACGGGGTGATGCACTTCGGCTCCCCTTCGCCGCCGATGCCTTTGATCTGGTAGTATTGGTCACCACCCTGGAGTTTCTGGAGCGACCTGAAGAGGCACTAACCGAGGCTTTGCGTGTGGCTCGATCTGGCCTGTTGCTGGGTGTGCTCAACCGCTGGAGTGTGCTGGGGTTTTGGCGCCGGCTGCTTGGTTGCCTGCGAACCACGATATACGACGCCGCGCGCTTCTATAGCGTGCGACAATTAGAACGCTGTCTCCGCAGTGTTGCTCAGGGACGCGGTTCTATACTCTGGCGCACGACGCTGTACCCGCGCTGGTGGCCCTGCGACGGGGCCAATCAACCCTGGGGCGGCTTCATCGCCATTGCCCTGCGCGTGGAGAAGGCCAGGTAGGGTATCGATAGAGAGCGAAAGGTGAACAGGATGTCAAATGAACGAACGAAGGTCGGCCTGATCGTGAATCCGGTGGCAGGCATGGGCGGCAGCGTGGGGCTCAAGGGTACCGACGGCGGGATGTACCAGAGAGCGCTCGAGCTGGGGGCCGAGCCGGTCACGCCCCGGAGAACGCAGGATGTCCTGCAGCACATCGAACACAGGGACGCCCTCATACTCCTCGTCGCACCCGATAAGATGGGCGCGCAGTACGTTACAGATTTAGACCTTTCTTCCACGGTAATCGGGGAGATCGGTAAGACGACTTCGGCTGATGATACACGGCGAATTGCCCAACAGATGGTGGCCCAGGGCGTCGATCTGTTGATCTTCGTCGGTGGCGACGGCACGGCCCGGGACGTCTACGACGCCATCGGCACAGAGGTGCCCGTCGTCGGTGTACCCTCCGGCGTCAAGGTCTTCAGCGCCGCCTTTGCGCTCAGCGCCAGGGCCGCGGCCGAGATGGTGGATGCCTTCATAGAGGGGACCGACGTGGTGGAGAAGGAGGTGCTCGACATCGACGAGGCGGCCTTCCGGGAGGACCGTCTGGCCTCCAGACGCTACGGTTATCTCCTGGTGCCCGAGGTGAGACAGTTCTTGCAGCCCGGCAAAGCGGCGTCAGACGTCAGCCGCTCCTCCGCAGAGCAGAAAGAGGAGATCGCGGCCACTATCGTCGAGGAGATGGATCCGGAGGTGCTCTATCTGCTGGGGCCCGGCACGACCCTGCGGGCCATCACCGACGCACTGGACCTTCCCAAGACTCTCCTGGGGGTGGATGCTGTGCGGGGTGGCGAGCTGGTGGGAGAGGACGTCAACGAGCGCGAGATCCTGGGGTTATTTGAGCGCTACGAGCGGCGGAAGATCATTGTGACGCCCATCGGGGGCAACGGTTTCATCTTCGGCCGGGGCAGCAAGCAGTTCACGCCGGAGGTGATAAGGCAGGTGGGGCGGGAGAATATCATGGTCGTGGGCACCCGGCGCAAATTGAGCGACCTGAATTGTCTACGCGTCGATACGGGCGATATAGCGCTCGATGAGGAACTTGCCGGGTACATCGAGGTCACCGTAGGCTACAGAGAAGGGATGATGGTGGCGATCAGATGCTAAATGAGCCTCTGAGACTTCACATGAATGAGATGCCATATCCGCCCCATCAGCGGGTGGTTGAGGCTGCTCGCCGGGCTCTCACGACTCTGAATCGTTACGCCGATCCCGAGGTGCTGCGGCGCTTGCAAAAGGGCCTGGCCGATTACGCGGGGGTCCCCGAGCGCCACGTAATCCTCGGCCCCGGTTCAGACCTCCTGCTGCGGGAGATCGTCCACGCCTTCTCATCCGGGAGGCAGGTCGTGATGGTGAGCCCTTCCTTCTTCCCCACAGTGCAGGCCGCCAAACAATTCGCGCCGCACCGACTTAGTCTTCGGATCCGCCCGCCGAACTTCGATCTGAATCTTGATCTCCTGACCGCGGCGTTGGACGAAGCCAGCCTGCTGATCCTCGACAATCCGAACAACCCCACCGGACACATGCTGCTGGACCGTCAGGCGGTTGAGGCTATCTTGGAGCACCGCGGGACGCTGTTGGTGATCGACGAGGCCTATTACGAGTTCTCGGGTACGACCTTCGCCGAGCAAGTCCCGCGGCGGCCCAATCTGGCCGTCATCAGGACCATGGACAAGGCCTTCAGCCTGGCGGGGGCGAGGATTGGCTACGCTATTCTAGGGGAGGCATTTCTGGAAGCATTCTCAACCTTCTACGCCTTCCTGCCGCGCCCCAGCGTGTGTGCGGCATTGGAATCCTTGCAGCACATGGGTTATATGAGGACGAACGTCTGCCGGATCATCGAGGAGCGCGAGCACCTTCGACAGGCCCTGGAGGCATTGGGAGTCTCTGTTTATCCCAGCAGTGCCAATTTCATGCTCGTGAGGACGGAGATACCGGATGCAGTGAAACGACTGAGAGAAGCCGGTGCGCTCGTCGCCGGGGTTCCCGAACAGTTGCCACCAGGATTTATCAGAGTGTCGGTGGGTACCCGAGAAGAGAACGACGCTTTTCTGACCCTTTGTATGAAGATATGCGCGACTGGAAAAAATAAACCGCCGGGAGGTGTGCGATGAATATTGCATTTGGACCCGTACCATCCAGACGCCTGGGAAAGAGCCTGGGCATCAACAACATCCCGCCCAAGATATGTACCTATTCTTGCGTCTATTGCCAATTAGGGTCGACCATCAAGATGCAGATCGAGCGTCAGGCTTTTTACGCGCCGGAGAAGATCCTGGAGAGTGTGGAGCATAAGGTGAAGGCTGCTCGGGATAAGGGAGAAACCATTGACTACCTCACCTTCGTTCCAGATGGCGAACCTACCCTGGACGTAAACCTGGGCCGCGAGATCGTGCTGTTGCGGCCTCTGGGCATCAAGACAGCCGTGATCTCCAACGCTTCGCTTATCTGGCGCGAGGACGTAAGAGAGGAACTGGCGCAAGCCGATTGGGTGTCGTTGAAGGTCGATGCTGCGTCGGAGAAGATCTGGCGCCGGGTCGACCGCCCCCATGGGAAGCTCAACCTGGCCTCCATTCAGGCGGGTATGCTTGAATTCGCCAGAGATTACGATGGTGTGCTGATGACGGAGACGATGCTCGTCGCTGGTGTCAACGATGGGGAAGAGGATTTGCGCGGGGTCGCCGATTTTCTGGCGCGCCTGCAACCCGATCGGGCCTATTTGGCTATCCCCACCAGGCCGCCGGCCGAGCCCTGGGCACGGCCACCGGAGGAGCCCGTCATCAACCGCGCCTATCAGGTACTGAATGAGCGCCTGGAGCACGTGGAATACCTGATTGGCTACGAGGGTAATGCCTTCGCCTTCACGGGCGATGTCGAGGACGATCTGCTAAGCATTACGGCCGTGCATCCCATGCGGGAGGACGCCGTTGAGGCGTTCCTGACCCGGGCGGACGCGGACTGGGATGCGGTCCGTCGACTGGTGGCAGAGGGGCAACTCGTGGAGACGGAGCACGGTGAGCACCGCTTCTATCTGAGGAAAATCAACGGCCCTGACCGCAACTGAACGAGGAGGAGAAAGGATCCCTCATGTCAAAGTTCTCGCTTGATGTTCTCCAGCAACGGGTTTTCCCTTTTGTTCAAGCTAAAGACCCCGATATTGTCCTCGGTGCCGCCTTTGGTGAGGACGTGGCGCTGACGCGCGTTGGAGGGGATATCCTCGTCTCTCATGTAGATCCCATCGTCGGCGCCGTCGGGGATATTGGCTGGCTGGCCGTCCACGTGGCCTGTAACGACGTCGCGGCCAGCGGTGTTCAACCCCGGTGGCTTCAGATCCTGGTGTTGGTGCCTTCCATGGAAGACGTGGAACTCCTGGAGCAGATCATGCGCGATGCCAGCCGGGCCGCTGAAGAGGTGGGAGCCTCTATCATCGGGGGGCATACGGGCTATTCGGCGGGCCTCTCCCGGCCTCTGGTCGCCGTCACCGCTCTAGGCACCGCCTCAGGTCAGGTGCCGGTACGAACGGGTGGGGCCAGGGTAGGCGACCACGTTCTTGTCACAAAGGGGATCGCCCTGGAGGGGACGGCTATCCTGGCCCAGGACTTCGCCGACGTGGCGTGGGATCTGGGATTGAGCGACGAGGAGCTCGAAGAAGGCCGCCGGATCATGAGCAAGGTCAGTGTCATGCCGGAGGCTTTGATATTGGCGGCGGAGGGTGCAACAGCCATGCACGACGTGACCCGAGGAGGCATCCTGGAGACATTGCTGGAGATCGCCGACCTCTCCAGGGTGGGCATCGATATTATCTTTGACAAGCTGCCTATTCCGTCCATTGTTGCCCGCTTCGCCGCAGCTTTTGCCTTTGATCCGCTGCGCATGATCTCCTCGGGCACGTTGGCCGTCACGGTTCCGCCAGGGCACCTGGAGGACGTCATGGTGGCGTTGGATGAAGTAGGAACACCCTTTGCCGTCGTGGGTGAGGTGACGGCGGGGACCGGCGTGCGCGTACTCAAGGATGCTGAGGTTATCCATCATACAACGATCCGTTGTGAAGAAGATGAGCTGGCCCGGCTGTGGGCCAGCTATCCTCGGGATGGGTAATCAATAGGAGAAGAGGGGGATAAGTATGCCAGAGTTCACGGATTGGCTATGGCCCATCCTATCGGTATTGTTCGCGCTTCTATGGTTGTGGACGCTCCTGCGACAACGGCGAGCGCCGACAAGAACGCTACCTTCCACGGATACGGCGGGCCGGCGACGAAGAGAGGCGGAGGATCTATTGAAGACTGCCTACGCTTTACAAGAGGCAGAAGGTCACCTGACCATGGAAGATCTGGCACGAGCACTTAACGTTCCTGAATCACTTGCCCAACAAGGAATGGAAGCCCTGATCGCGTTCGGATGGGTTGATGAGAGCACCCAAAGGGCGCTGCGCTTGACCAATGAGGGCGAGAACCACGCTCAAGATCTTATCCGTGCCCACCGGCTCTGGGAGCGCTACCTGGTGGATCAGGAGGGTATGTCCCTGGAAGAGATTCACGCCGAGGCCCACCATCGCGAGCATGGTATGACCCTGGAGGAACTGGATCGGCTCGACGCTGAGTTGGGACATCCCGCCTGGGACCCACACGGTCACGCGATTCCAGAATCTCAAGCACACGTCCCCCCCTTGCCGGGGCGTCCCTTGTCCGAGGAAGGAGAACCAGGACGTCCTTTGCGTGTTGTCTGCTTAGATGATAAACCGGAGCCACTTCTGGCTCAGCTGTTAGTGCTGGGCCTGGAGCCCGGTGCAGAGGTCTCCATTGCAGATCGGGAAGCCGACATCCTGCACGTACAGTTTGATGGGGACGTCTTTCCATTAGCCCTGGCGGCCGCCCGTCACGTCCGCGTGGTTCCCAGACCCGCCCTAATGGTAGCGTTAGGCGAGCTGCCGGTCGGCGCTCACGCGCAGGTTGTGGAGATCCACGGGGTGGGAAAGCATCAGCGGCGCATGTTGGATATGGGCTTTGTCCCCGGCGCCGATGTGAGTGTGATACGGAAGGCACCTCTGGGAGATCCCATCGAATACCTGGTCAAAAGCACTTCCGTCGCCCTGCGTCGGAAGGAGGCCAACACCATCCTGGTGGAGGAGGTAGATCATGAATGACACCGCTCGGGTTAAGACTATCGTCGTGGGCATGGCCGGCAATCCCAACGTCGGTAAGAGCGCTATCTTCAACGCTTTGACCGGTTCCCGACAACACGTCGGGAACTGGCCGGGTAAGACCATTGCTCGCGCCGAGGGTAGACTCCGCTTCCAAGACTGGGAGGTTCGATTGGTCGACCTGCCGGGCACCTATAGCCTGGCAGCTCAGTCACCGGAAGAGATCGTCGCCAGGGATTATATTCTCTCCGAAGAACCGGACATTGTGCTTAACGTCGTGGATGCCACCAGTCTGGAGCGCAATCTGAATCTGACGTTGCAGATCCTGGAGTTGACCGATCAAGTCGTGGTGGCTCTTAACTTGATGGATGAGGTGGAGCGTCAGGGCTGGGAGATCGACTCTGAGGCGTTGGAGGCGGCCCTGGGGGTTCCCGTTATCCCTACCGTAGCGACGGAGGGGAAAGGGCTTCAGCAGTTAATAGCCGTGCTGGTGGAGGTGGTCAAAGGGGAGCGTTCAACAGATCCCGCTTCGGTGGACTATGGGGTGACGGTGGAGGGTCACGTCGAGAGTCTGGAGTCAGATTTGGATCGTCTGGGGATTGAGAAGCGGAAGCGGTGGACCGCGCTTCGGCTCCTTGAAGATGATCCAGAGCTTGTGGGAGCGTTCAGAGCAGGTAATCTTTCTACCTGTTGCCTGACGGCGGCTCCCGACCACGAGAGGGAGGAAAGATCCCCGCAGGCGCTGCGGGCCATAACCAGAAA
>JBNGDR010000034.1:0-11509 GCA_049975685.1 Anaerolineae bacterium | reverse complement strand
CCCAGCTGCTTGCTGAGCCAACGCAGCCCCTCCCGAGCCTTCTTGTGCTCCGGGTTGATGGCCAGCACCGTCTCCAGATAGACCTTGGCATCCTCCAGCGTGGCAGCCACTCCGGCCAGCCACAGCCAGGCCTCCTCGTTGTTGGGATCGACCTCTAACACTTCCATGAAAAGCTGGCGCGCCCGCGCCCTATCGCCGCGTTTGGCCCTTTGCATGGCGGCCTTGAATTTCTGCGCCGTATGGGAATCGCTCGTTCTTGTATTGTCAGATACCTTCATTGAGATCTCACCTTCCTACAGTCGTCGTTGAACCCTGCCTACCACCAGGTTGATGGCAGCCTTGAGGGTATCGAAGACCCCGGTGCCCCGGATGGCGATGGCCTCAAAGGAGGGCGTGCCATTGGGCGAAAAATACCGTTTCAGCAGCGGCGCCGGCGCGATCCGGGGCAGGTCGCGCTTATTGAACTGGACCACGCAGGGTACCTGAGCGGGGTCCATGCCCAGCTCGCGCATTTGCTGGTGCATCATCCGAAAGGATTGGATGTTGTCGGCCAGGCGCGTCATCTGAGAGTCGGCGACGAAGACCACGCCATCGGCGCCCTGGAGCGTCAACTTGCGGGTCGCGGTGTAGCAAACCTGCCCCGGAACCGTGTAGAGGTTGAACTTGGGTCGCAACCCTTTGATGCGCCCCAGCTGCAATTGCAGGAAATCGAAGAAGATGGTCCGATCCTCGCGCGTCTTCAACGACACGAGATCGCCGCGCAACTCCGGGTTGGTACGAGCGTGGATGAATTGGAGGTTCGTCGTCTTGCCGCTCATCCCGGGACCGTAGTACACGAGTTTGAGATTCAGTTCCCGCAACTTCCAATTGATAAACATCCTTATCCCTCTCGATGTAAATGTAACATCCTACCTGTGCAGCTCTCTCAAAGGCAGAAATCCGGGGGGAGGAGCCCCTCCTCGATGGCCTGTTCCAGGTTGAAAAGTTGACGTTCAGATCCGCCATCATCGCTCTTTGGCCCTTCGTCCCGGGATGTCTCCTCAGGCACCCCAGCGCTCGATGTCTTATCCTGGCGCGCTGACGTAGAATACCCTGAAGAACGAGTTGCAGATTCGGGAGCCTCCTCGAAGAATGAAGAGGTATCGTCGCCCGCCGATGGCGAGAAGTCCATAGAGCGCTGCCCCTGCTGAGGACGTTCCTGCTGAGGGCGATTTGCCGTGCCAAAAGTCCTCCCAAATGGCGAACCTTCAGCGGACTCCGTCGACTTTGGGCGCTCCGGAAAGGGTGGCTTCCCCTGAGAATGAGCTGGGGCGCCGAACGCGTCCTCAAACGAGGAGGCGCCCGTACCCGCAGAGTGTGCCGGGTCTCCAAAGGCCGAATCGTCCTCTGGGAAATCGAAGGCCGCGAAATCACCCTCCGGTGAGTCACCGTCCTCGGCGAAGATGGTGTCCAGCTCCGCCATGAGTGAGGAGCCAAAATCATCGTCCAATGCCTGTTCCGACGTGGTGGCGTCGGCGGAGGAGAGGATCTCCAATAGTTCATCGAGCGTGCGACGTGTGTAGAGCCAGACCAGACCGATGCGACTCTTCTGAACTTGACGATCATAGACCATGGCCAGGATAAGATCTTCGCCGACGTTGACCGAGTAGATGTCGTGGCGCGAGCCCTCGTGGTAGTTGAAGTTGATCGCCTCTCCTCCGCCAAACTGCCGGGCCAGCTCAGCATTGGTGGCAAAGCCACCGGCCAGCAGTGTGAGCAGCATGGTGGAATTCAAACCCTCGGTGCTGCCCACCTCTGTGAGCAGCTGACCCTGCATATCCGCCAGGAAAATACAGCGGGCGCCGATGTCGTAGCGTAGCCTCTCCAGCACTCTCGCGATGGTCTCAAAGGCCTTATCCGAGAAGATGACGACACCCGGTTGCGTCAGAGCGTAGTCACGCAACGCCCCCTGCACCACATCGGCGAAGTTGTTGACGTCAAAGGGTTTGGTGATGTAGCGGTAGACCTCAAGACGGCGCGACTCCGCTTCGATCTGGTCGTTACCGTAGGCGGTGATGAGAATAGTGCGTGTCTTTGGGCTGGAGGCCCGAACCCAGCGGATCAACTCCAGGCCGCTGATACCCGGCATACGCAGGTCGGTGATGAGCAAGTCCACCTCGGAGCTACTCAGGATCTCCAGGGCCTCCTCGCCGGAGCGAGCCACACTGACGCGGCAGTTGTCATTGGAAAGCTCCAGGGTTCGCCCCAGGAAGAAACCAACCTTTGCCTCGTCATCCACGATGAGAACGTGTTTCTGATCCATCTAGCCTCTCCGCACCCAGATATCGTCTCCTACTAAGTGAACACCACACTTATAGTATAACGTGAAGATAGCACCATAAGAGTACCAGACAGATCGCGAAATTGTTCCGTTTTTGTTTCACGCCGCCGTCACAATCTAGAAAGCGATACGCATGACGGGGCTCACTATCATTGGTGATCAAGGGGCCGGCGGGGATTTTGCTACGAGGAACGAAAATTCAATATCAGATGTTATTCCAGGGATAGGCTTATCTCAGCTCCCTGCTTCCTGATACTCGCCCACCTACAGGGCAGAAGCCTCAACACCACCTACGAAACGATATCCGCTGCCGCGAATCGTGACGACCACGGTAGGTTCCGAGGGATCAGATTCGATCTTGTGACGCAGGCGGTAGAGATGCGCCCGCAGGAAATCCCGCGCATCCCGCTCATCGAGATCATAACCGCGCAGGTGTTCCACCAGCTCACCGGCGGAGATCACGCGCTCACGATGGCGCATGAGGTACACGAGCATCTCGTATTCGGTAGGCGTGAGCTCCACCTCTCCGCCGCGCACAACGACCAGCTGCTTGAGCGTATCGACGGTGAGTTCTCCGCCCCGGAGGAACCGCTTCGGTGTTTCTGGGGGCCGGATTTCTTTATCCTCCCGCAGGGTCGCCAGAGCACGCTCCAGCAAGTTAACGGGATCGCCTCGCCGCACCCGCTTGTGACGCTCGGCAAGACCGGCCTCCACCACCCGTGCGATCTCTTTCATAGGGCTCGGTTTCAACAGATAATCGAAGGCTCCATGGCGGAGTGCCAGAATGGCGGTATCAAGGCTGCCATAGGCCGTCAGCACGATAAAAACAGTATCGGCATTGAGATCGCCTGCCTCTTCCAGAATTTCAGTCCCGTCCATCTTGGGCATCTTCAGATCCAGAAGTACGAGATCGAAGGTCTGGTGGGAGAGATGCCACAATGCCTCCTGACCGGAGGCCGCCTCCACAGGGTCATGACCGATACGCCGGAAGAGATCCCCAAGGGTTCTCCGCAGTGAAGCCTCATCATCTACGATGAGGATACGGGACCCGGGAAATCTAGTCTGGGGAATCTGGAAACCCTCACGTTGGAGACCCATGGCTATTCTGTTTGCTCTCCCAGCGCCTTCTGCCCCTCCAGCAGGTCGGGTAACCACACGGTGAAGGTGCTGCCCTCCCCCGGCTGGCTCTCAACGGTGATCTCCCCGGCGTGACGCTGAACGATGTTATGACAGACGGTTAATCCCAGACCGGTGCCTCCCTCTTTGGTCGAGAAGAAGGGTTCGAAGATCCGGCTGAGATTCTCGGGGCTGATACCCATACCGGTATCGGTGACGGTAACCATCAAGCGCTTATCCCCATTTTCATAGGTACCGACCCGCAAGCTGCCCCCATCGGGCATAGCGTCGACGGCATTGAGTACCAGATTAAGGAAGACCTGGCCCAGCTCCCCCGCGTTAGCCAGTACCGGGGGGAGATCGGGCGTCAGATCGCGATGCAGCATGATATGCCGGTGCTGGAGATATTTCCCGGACAACGCCAACACCTTACTTACCACCTTATTAAGATCGGTGGGTTTCATCTTGCTCTGAGGGCGGCGCGCGAAGTCGAGAATACGCGTCACCATCTCGATAAGGCGCGCCACCTCCTCATCGGCCATAGCCAGATAGTCGCGCTGTTCCTCAGGGGCCAGCGGGAAGGTGAGCATCATCTGCAGGCTGTTGTGAATGGCCTGCAAGGGGTTGTTGATCTCGTGGGCCAATGAGGCCGCCAGCCGGCCGGTGGCCGCCAGCTTCTCATTCTGGACCAGCTGTAACCGCGATTGCGCCACCAGCTTCCGCTGCTCTCGTTCCGCCTCGTAAAGACGCGCATTCTCCATGACGACGCTCAGTTGCACAGCGATGGACTCAAAAATACGCAGATCGTCCTTGTCAAAGGCATTGGGACGTTCACTTTCCACGTTCAACACCCCAATGATGTGGTGGTCGACGCTCACCGGGACAGCCAACTCCGAACGCATCCCGGGAGGATTTTCCAGATCCAGATACCGGGGATCTTCGGACGCATCGCGGATGAGCACCGGTTCACCTGTCCGGTAGACCTGACCACAGACGCTCCCCTCCAGAGGAATACCCGGGAAGTGCTCAGCCAGAGGTTCGAAACCGATAAAGGAGGGATGGAGCAACAGGCGTTCCCCCGTCTCGTCAGGATTAAGGAAGCAGAGATACTTAACATCCAACGCGTGATGGATGGCCCAGAGGATACGGGAAACCACCTGATCGAAATCCAATGTAGAGGCAGCAGCGCGCATCACCCGCTGCAGCGTATTGCTCTCCGCCAGACGACGACGGGTCACCTCGTAGAGGCGGGCATTCTCGATGGCCATCGCTGCCGAATCGGCGAGACTGTTCAGAAGATCTACGTCCTCCTCGTCGAATTCGCTTTCCCCGACGTTGATAGCCTCCACAACGCCAAGAATATCACCTCGACAGACGAGAGGAACGGCGACCATGGAATGTGTCTCCATGCCCGTGATCTCATCCACCTGCTGGTAGAAACGAGGATCGTTCTGAGCATCGGAGACGAGCACCGGTTGCATCTCTCGAACCACCCACCCCACAATCCCTGCTTCAAGAGGCATACGAACCCCTTTAAGCTGCTCGCTCTCGGGGCCTACCGAAGCGGCAAAGACCAGCTCGTCGCTGGCGCGGTCGATCAAGATCACCGAAGCGGCCATGGCATCTAGCAGGGAGCGAACCTCGTTCATGACCAGATTCAGCACCGCGCTCAGATCAAGGCTCGAATTGATAGCCTGGGCGGCCTGATTCAGAGCAACCAGATGCCGGGCGCGGCGCTGCGTCGCCTTATAGAGGCGCGCCTTCTCCACGGCCACCCCGATCTGGTCGCTCACAGCACTCAGCAGGTCAAGGTTCTGCGAGGTTACCTCCTGCTCGGGTGGGAACCAGATGCTCATGCCGCCCAGGGTCCGACCGTGAGCACGCAGGGGCAAGCAAATAGATCTTGAAGGGGCGGACCCATTACAGGGACGAAGCTGGCGCTCTTCCTCGGACAGCTCGTCCGACGTAACAACCTCCCCCCGCTGATAAGCCAGATGACAAAGGCACCGGCCCTCTACCGGAGCCTCCAGCGGGCAAGGATAGTCAGGTGAGAGCTCGCGGGGAGCGAACCGCGTCAACCGGCCCGAACGATCGGTCTCAATGAAGACCGCACCGTTGGCCTGAGAGTCAAAGACATCCAGACTCAATACGGTCTCCAGAGCGTCCGGGAGGATCTGATGGAGGTCCAGCGACTGGCTGACGATAGCGGAGATGCGATTCATCACTTCCAACTCCGAAGTACGCCGCTGAAGCGCGAGCTCTGCGCGTTTGCGCTCCAGAGCGTAGCGGACGGACCGCCTCAACAGACTGCCCTCCACCTCCTCCTTGAAAAGGTAATCCTGTGCCCCCTCCCGAACCGCTCGCAGTGCCATCTCCTCGTCAGCAAAACCGGTGAGGACGATGATGGGCACGTCAGGAGAGTGTTCGTGGGCCTGTCGAAAGGTCTCGAAGCCCCGGCTATCGGGAAGGGAGAGATCTAAGAGCAGTAACTGCACCCCACCCTCATCCAGGCGTTCCAATCCCTCTGAGAGACGTTGCCGGTGGATAAGATCAAAGACCGCCTCCTGCTTCTCGGAGAGCATCTTACCGATGAGCCGAGCTTCGGCGATCTTATCTTCAATGAGCAAGACATGGAGTACGTTGTCGTTCATAGAAGCTACTCCAAAGGTAATTTGGCTACGCCCAGCCAGAAATTCTCCAGGGACTTCATCATGTCGAAGAACTGGTCAAGATCTGCGGGCTTGGTGATGTAACAATTGGCATGAAGTTCGTATGCCTGGCTGATGTCCCTATCGGCATCGGAGCTGGTCAGCACCAGCACCGGAATGTGATGAAGGTTAGTATCGGACTTGATCTCGGCCAACACCTCGTGCCCGCTCTTCTTCGGCAACCGCAGATCCAGAAAAACCAGGTGGGGATGGGGCACGCCCACGTACCCTTCCTCCCTACGCAGAAAGGATAGGGCTTCCACACCATCTCCCACAACGTGCAGATTGATGGGCCGCCACGCCTCCTTCAGAACCTCCTGCATGAGACGCACGTCACCGGGATTGTCCTCTACCAACAGTATATCCATGGGCCTTCTTATGGGGATACGGCTCATCATAATTGCCCCTTTCTGGGCACTTTTCGCCCTCGGAAACCAGAGATACGCAAGAACAGCAAAATATGTTATTCAACCCCTCGCATATACAACAATAAAACGGTCACAACCACTACGTTTCATCATCGTCACTCGCGTCCTCTACAACGGCGGAGCGGATGAGCTCGATCAGTGTCTCAGCATCCGTCTGTCCCTTGATCACGTGAGCATGGGCGCCGGCCCTTACCGTAGCCCTGCCCAGCGCCTCGTCATCCAACCCGGTCAACACAATAATAGGGACATCGGGCGCCATGGCATAGGTCCTGAGTAAAGAATTATCACCCAGTAAGCTGTCGGGTAACGATAAATCCAGAAGCACCACATCGATGCCACCGGCCGACAAACGCTCCAACCCGGTCCTCAAATAACCCCGGTGCTTGATCTCAAAAAAGAACTCCGGGGTGCCTTTCAGCATCTCCCTGACCAGACGAACGTCGCCCGGATTATCCTCGATGAGCAATACACGGATGGTTTTACGTCTCATCTTCTCCACTACCTTTCGTGCTAAGGGCTCGTAAAAGAATAACTTCCCGAATTTTATGCTCGAAGACCCGTCCCTGGGGCGTCTGCGATGAAATACACCCTACTCTTCTTCCACGTCTCGATCAACGTTCACGCCGGGCAAGGTAAAGTGGAAGGTCGAACCCCGCCCCACGTCCGATTCCACCCAGATCCTACCCCCATGACGCTCCACTACCCGCTTGCAGATAGCCAGACCGATACCGGTCCCTGGATATTCCTCCTGCGTGTGGAGGCGCTGAAAGACCTCGAAGACACGCTCGTAGTCTTTCTCAGGGATTCCGATCCCGTTATCCTGGACGAAGAAGTGCCACATCTCCCCCTCGCGCTCCGCCGAGACGTGTACACGGGGCGGCCCCTCCTCTGGAGGACGCTGAAAAGTCAAGGCGTTGGTGATGAGATTCTGGAAGACCTGTGCCAACTGGGCCTCGTCGGCGAGCACCGTGGGCAGGGAATCGTAAGTTACCTCGGCCTCGTGCTCGGCGATCATGAAGGCAAGATCGCGAAGAGTCTGTTCCAGCACGCCCTGAACCTCGGTGATCACGGGGTCTCGCCCCCGGGTATTCACACGTGAGTAGGAGAGCAGAGCGTTGATCATGGCCTTCATGCGGACCGCGCCGTCCACTGCGAACCCGACGAACTCCCGACCCTCCTCGTCGAGCTTTTCACCATGATATTTCTCCAGCAGGCGGAGATAGCTGGTAATCATCCGGAGCGGCTCCTGCAGGTCGTGAGAGATCACGTAGCTGAACTGCTCCAGTTCCCGGTTGCTGCGTCGCAGTTCATCCATGTAGCGCTCCAGCGCCTCCTGCACCTGCTTGCGCTCGGTGATATCCAGACCAATGCCGTAGAGCAGAGTCCTACCCGAAAGCTCCACGGGAGCCACGTTAAGCAGGAGGGTCTTCACCCGACCGTTGATATAGTAATCCGTCTCCAGGGTGCGGGGCTCAAGGAATGGCATATGCTCGCGTTGCATCTCATCCAGCTTTCCAGGCGGCGTGAAGGACCATACATCACGCTCCAACAACTCCTCACGGCTGATCTCCAGGAAATCCAGCGCCGCCTGGTTGGCGTCCACGTACTTCCCCTCCCCATCCACCATCATGACCGGCGTCAACGCCTCCTCAAAGAGCAGACGGTAACGCTTCTCGCTCTCCTTCAAGGCCTCCTCCGCGCGTTTGCGTTCCGTGATGTCGCGCACGATGCTCTGAAAATGAAGAGGCTGCCCGCTCGTGTCACGGACGAGGACGATGTTGATCTCGCCAACGACTCTGTGACCGTCCTTACGCAGGAAGGTCCTCTCGTATACCGGCAAGGATTGCCCATCCAGAAGCAACGCCTCGCGCCTTTCTGATTGGGCACGCTCCTCTGGCCCGATGAAGTCCATGTAGGAACGACCCACAAGATCCTCGGACGTATACCCCAACATCTCGGCTGCGCGCCGGTTGACCTCTCGATGCCTGCCGTCTAGGCCAATCATGAAGACGGCGTCATTGGTCTGGTCGAAAAGTGCGCGGTACCGCAGATGTTCCCGGCGCAGCGCCTCTTCCGCCCGTTTACGCTCCGTGATGTCGCGATTGATACTCAGAATAGCCCGCTGCCCTTGATAGTCGACGGAAACAGCGCTGATCTCCACAGCCATCAGCGAGCCGTCCTGGCGGTACTGGACGGTTTCGAAATGGTACCCCTCTTCCCCTCGATCAAGAGCGGCTTGGACGTGAGCCTGTCCCTGGGCCACGTCCTGGGCGATCTCCTTCAGCGACATGCCGACAAATTCATCGTGCTCGAAGCCGTATATCTCGCAAGCCTTACGGTTGACCTCTAGCACACGCTCATCCTCCGGCTCGAAGATGATGACGGCGTCATGCGCGCTTTCGAAGAGAGTGCGGTAATCGAACACAGACTGCCTCATGGCCTGCTCCGTCTCCTTGCGCCGGGTGATGTCCCGGAAAGCACCGTAAAGACGTATCACGCCCTCCTCGGTTCTCTCGCAGATGGGCCGGATGAAGTTGTGCACCCAGCGGATGTCACCGTCCCTGGTCACAACCCGCAGCTCACAGGAGCCCGACTCCCCGGCAAGATGGCGTCCCAACATCTCGCGAACCAGAGCATGGTCCTCGGGGTGAATGATCGCTTCCCATCCCTGCTCCATGAACTCCTCGCTCGAATAACCACTTATATGGGTAGATTCACCTGTGGCCCATAGTACTTCGAGGGGCTGGTCAGGCGACAGACGCAAGGTGTAGATACAATCTGAAGCAACTTCGGAGACAGCCCGGTAGCGTTCCTCACTCTCCCGCAGGCGGCGTTCCATCCTGTGCCGGTAGAGGGCCATCTCGATGGCCGCGTAGAGCTCGTTCTTCTCCACAGGCTTCACGAGGTACCCCAGGGGCGAGGTGACACGAGCGCGGCCCAGCATCTCCTCGTCGGCATAGCCGGTAAGGTAGACAACAGGAAGATCCCAATGGTTACGGATTGCTTCGGCGACCTCAATACCATCCATAGATCCGTTGAGCACGACATCCATAAGCACCAGGTCGGGTGGCTTCTCTCGCAGCTCCTGGAGAGCCTCCTCGCCCGAGGACACGGTAGCCGAGACGACATACCCCCGATGCTCAAGCATCAACTTCAACTGGCGGGCAAAACTGAAGTCATCGTCGACGATGAGCACCCGCGTCTGTCGGGTCGTGTCTCTATTTCCCGTACCCGGCAAGGCATAATTCACGTCGCTCACCCCTCCTTGCCCTCCCACACCTCGGCGGTGAGATCTTTATCACTCGCCGGTAGCGTGAAGTAAAAAGTCGCACCCTCACCCGGCTCCGACTCTACCCAGATGCGCCCGCCATGGCGCTCCACGATCTTCCTGCAGATGGCAAGGCCGATGCCCGTACCGGGATACGCATCACGGGAATGCAACCGCTGAAAGATAACGAAGATGTGATCCTTGAAAGCCGGGTCCAGACCAATGCCATTGTCGCGCACGGAGAAAAGCCAAGCCTCCCCCCGACGTTCGGCTGAAATGTGCACAAGGGGCCGTTGGCCGTTGGTAAATTTGATGGCATTGTCGATGAGATTCTGGAAGAGACGCCGAATCTGGATCTCGCTGCCCCCGACTGTGGGCAGGGGATCGTGAGTGATCTGAGCGCTTCGCTCCTCGATAACCACCTTCAGATTGGCAAGGGTTTGCGCCAGAACCGCCTCACAATCCACGGGCCCAACCTCCGCATCCCCATCCCCGGTATCGATACGGGAATACAGCAGCAACCCTCTGATGAGTTCCTCCATCCGAATGACGCCATCCACCGCGAAGTCAATGTACTCCCTGGCGGTATCGTCGAGCTGGTCGCCATAGCGGCGTTCCAGCAGCTGTACATAGCTCCTCACCATCCGCAGGGGCTCGCGAAGATCGTGGGACGCCACGTGGGCGAATTGTTGCAGCTCCTGGTTACTCTGTTCGAGGTTGGTGGCGTATTGTTGGAGCTGATCTTCCGCACGCTTGCGCTCGGTGATATCTCGGGCGATCCCCTCGATGGCGACGACGTTCCCTTCTTCGTCAAAGATGGGCGTGTTCTGTTGTTCCGTCCAGAGGATCGTGCCATCTTTGCGAACCCAACGCAGGACGATGGGGTGATCCGGAACCTCCCCAGAATCCGCCATGCCCTCCAGCAGGTGGCGATCGTCAGGATGGACCAGTTTGAATCCCAGGGAAGGATCGGCGTAGTGCTCCTCGGGTGTATAACCGGTGATCTCCGTGGCAGCCGGGCTGACGTACTCAAACCTCAGCTCGGGTGCAAGGGCAATACGGTAGATCTCGTCCTGCGCGTTCTCCGCCAGGAGACGGAAGCGTGCCTCACTCTCGACCACCACCTTCTCCATCCGCTGTCGCTGGACAGCCAGGGCGTAGAGCGAAGCCAGCCGCTCCACCAGTTCGACGTCCCGGGCTGTGTAATCGCGATCCGGGTTGGCGAGCGCCAGCTGACCCACCAGATCCTCCCCGGCGAGGGCAGGAGCGGAGAGAAAACGGTGGATCTGGATGTGACCGTGGGGCAACCCGGTGGATCTGGGGTCCTGCACCAGGTTATTGGTCATCAATGATTCGCGGTTCTCCAGCACCCAACCCCACAGGCCACCGAAGACCTCGAAGACAATATCCTTATCTGGGACATTGCAGTGCTCCCAGACCTCCCGGCTCATGGTTGGACAGATGAGATAGCCTGTCTCCGGGTCGATGTAACCTGCATATCCCACGGTACTACCCGTGAGATCCCTGGCATGGGCCAGGATAAGATCGGAGATCTCCTCAATAGAGGTGGCGGTGAGCAACACCTTAGAGACCTCCGCCAGGGCAGCGTTAGCATTGGCCTCCCAGGCCAGCGCCTCCTCCATACGTTTGCGCTCGGTGATGTCACGCA
>JBNGDR010000033.1:0-11555 GCA_049975685.1 Anaerolineae bacterium | reverse complement strand
GGGCACAGGACTTCGACTTCAAGAACGAGCTCCCACAGCATGAGGTGACGTTGGAGACATTTGAGATAGGTCGTTATCCGGTCACGAACGCCGAATACGCCGTCTTTGTGAAAGCGACGGGACACGCGACACCCCGCCACTGGCACGGGGGGATGTTTCCCGAGGAGTTGGCCGATCACCCCGTGGTCTACGTCACCTGGCACGATGCGCTGGCCTACGCCGAATGGCTGCGCGAGCGCACCGGAGAGCCCTACCGTCTACCCACCGAGGCCGAGTGGGAGAAGGCGGCCCGGGGTGAGGATGGCCGTCGCTGGCCCTGGGGAGACGATTGGAGACCCGAACACTGCAACATGCGCATCAAAGGGCCCGGAAAGACGACACCCGTGGGACAGTACGCCCCGGCCGGGGATAGTCCCTACGGTTGCGCCGACATGGCAGGTAACGTCTTCGAGTGGTGCCATAGTTCGTACCAGCCCTATCCCTACGGCGCAGACGATGGGCGGGAGGATCCAGAAGTGAGTGGGCCGCGCGTTCTGCGCGGCGGCTCGTGGATCGACGAAAACCCTGGACGGGTGCGCTGCGCATCACGAATCGGTATCAACCCCGATCTCTGGGACGGTTGTCTGGGATTTCGCGTCGTCCAAGGTGACGTCGAATAACACCTGCCATTCTCCCGTGGCGGATTGGGACGCATACCGGGGACCTATGATGAAAAACCCGGTTGCACAACCATCAGATCCGGACTATACTAGCTAAAACCCGTTGTCCAATCAGTTAACGCACTTTCAATCCCACGCGTATCACACGACAGAGGCATCCCGTGATGTCCAATGGACTCCTGGTTTATCTTCGTCGAAGTGCGTCGCGCCTTAGGGATTTCGAAGCGATTCCGCTGGCGAAAACGCTCTCTAAACCGTAGAATCTGCATAGGCGAAAGCAAGGCAAACGAAGCCGGGGTTGATGCGGGTGGTAAACACGACGAGAGGTCACCCATTGCATCTGAGCCACACTGGAACTGCTTCGTTTGCCCGCCTTAGCAGATTAGCATACAAGGAGGCATCCCCTTAATGCGACGAGGATCCAGATTTGCTACCTACTTGCTCATCACAATATTGTTGACCACGCTTCTGCTTCCCCTGAGCGAACCTGTCTCTGTACGGGCCTATCGTGAAAGACAGGAGGACTCTGAGAAGGTACTCCTGCTCTTTCTACGCCATCAGCCCCAGCTGGACACCGCCCGTAGAATACGGGCCACTTACGAACCCCTTTTGGAAGAGGCTTCGCAGAAGGTGCGAAATACCGCTGACGATCCTGCGTTTGGGGATGACCGCCCCATCTTACCAAATCGCGACGCCGAAGTGACCTATATGGAAGAGGCACGAACTGGGCGCTCGTCGAGTGCAGCTGAAGCCGAAGCACACCTTCGTGCAATCCACGATCTGGAGGCCCTCCAGCAGCAGATGCGACGCGCCATCATTGTGGAGAGCGCCGGGGTTCGACAAGAGACGCAGGCGCGCGTAGAAGCGTCCGTTCGCACCCTGGGAGGTCAGGTGCTCCATCGCTACCAGACGCTCAACGCATTGGCCGTCGCTATATCCCCAGATGCGCGTGAGGTTCTCGCTAACCATCCAGATGTAGCCACCATCTACGATAGCGACCAACTCGAAAGCCACATGAATGTCAGTACACAGGCCATCGGCGCTGACACCTGGTGGGCTGCGGGCTACACGGGAGGCATCTGGGACGTGGCAATCATCGACAGCGGTATCGATCACGGACATCCGGCACTCTCTTCACACGAGTACATCGAGCGTCGCTGTCTTGATACCGCCGAATATTACGACAACGGTCTGCCGGGCGACGACCCCGCGGCCGATGACATCAACGGACATGGGAGTCACGTAGCCGGGACTGTAGCCAGCACCAGCAGCACCTATCCCGGTGTGGCATACGGTCTCAACGTGCTCATCAATGGTAAGGCCGGATACGACAGGGACGGCTCCTCGGGAGGACACGCGAGTATGTTCTGGTTTGACGGCATGGCCTGCGTGGACTGGGCACTAACCAACGACCAGGACGATGCTGATGTCATCAACCTGAGTTACGGTAGTAAGGCCACCAATGATGACGGAGGCTACGAACGATTCTGGGATGCCGTCGTGGACCTCATGGGAGCGGTGGTTACCATCTCGGCGGGCAACGACGGCCCCAACGACGAGACTATTCACTCACCGAGTATCGCCTATAATGTCCTCAGCGTGGCCAATGTCTACGATTGGAGCACCCCTGATCGTAGCGACGACATCCTGAACATTAGTAGCAGTCGAGGCCCCACGCCTGATGGCCGTAAGAAGCCTGACATTGCAGCGCCTGGTAGCTACATAGTCTCCACCAATAATGACTGGGAAAGCCAAAACGACTACGTCTCCATGTCTGGGACAAGCATGGCATCACCTCACGTCGCCGGAGCTGCCACCCTTATGATGGACCGCGGTATCATCGATCCCATGGCTATCAAAGCCCTCCTCATCAACACTGCCGAGGATAAAGGCGACGCCGGGTGGGATAACGGATATGGGTGGGGTTACATTGACATGGATCACCTGGACTATCACGTCTTCGATTACTTCACCCGCTACGTCCACGCCTGGCCGGACTACCATCTCTATGCAGGACCTGCCTACTCAGGCGACACTGCCAGCCTCGTCTGGCATCGCAGGGCCGACTACGAATCCGAAACGTATCCGGATCACTATTATGACCTCAGCGATCTCGATCTCCGCGCCTATGACGAAGCGACGTCCTATTACATAGATTCCAGTACAAGTTACAATGACAACGTTGAACAGGTAGTCTTCACAGAGAATTACGATTCCGTAGTCGTGAAAGTGGACGTCTGGGAGAGAATCATCGAAGGTCAGAGCTGGGAACGATACGTTCTCGCCACCGAGGAGGGATTCTCACAGCGCACGGGACCGGGATTTGATTTCATCGTCGGCATCAGCGGCAACGTGATGGGCCCCACCGGCACCGAGATCGTGATAAACGCTACGGTGCGCAACCGTGGCGATCTGCGTGCTCACGACGTGGATCTTCAGGTTGAGTACGACAACCTCCAGAAGACGGGCGGTGACGGCGTCAGCCTGAGCCTGGGAGATCTGGCGGCAGGGGGTTCCAGCAACGCCTACGTATGGCACTTCGAAAAAACCAGTCCCGAGATGCCTTTCGTGCACCTGACAGCCTCTACCCACGCCTATGGCGAGGATTTCGAAGGAAGTTGGCAGCTGGGTGGTGGACTCATCTACCTACCTCTCGTCACCAGGTAGTTTATAAATAGGAGGTGAAGAGTAGAGATCAGGAAGCACCTTGCCCTATCGATTGGCAGGTAGATAGGCGGCGCAATACTGTGGCTATTGTTACTTGAACGCTAGACGTTGGCGGATTTTATTGCAGGTTACTTCAATGCGGAAAGGAGTAGACTTATGGAATCGGAGATCTGTTGTGTCTGTCATCAGCCCGTCGGTCCCGAAGCCCAACGCCTGGGTGGACGCATCTATTGCGAGGTGCACTACAGCAGGGTAACGCGAGAGCGTCCCAGCGCCTGGCGTGCCGGCCTGGGTCACATCCTCGGCCAGCTGGCCTTCGTCCTCCTCGTTGAGCTGCTCATCCTCCTCTTGAAGCCCACACTGACCGGCTGGGCACTGCTTGGCGCTGGTATCATCCTGGCCCTCGTCCCCGCCCTTATCTGGCTCCTCTTTTTCTACCAGCAAGATCGGCTGGAGCCCGAACCCAAAGGATACGTCCTCAGCGTCTTTTTGCTGGGCGCCCTGCTGGCTCAAGCCGTGGGCATCCCTCTTCTGCGCGACCTCTTTGAGGTGCAACGCTGGCTGCCGCTGACCACCTGGGGCAACATCCTAGGCTCGATTCTGGTCGTAGGCGTGACCCAGGAGTTTCTCAAATACGCGGCGGTGCGCTACTCCGTTTACCGCTCACTCGAATTCGATGAGCGGGTGGACGGCGTCGTCTATGGAACGGCCGCCGGCCTGGGCTACGCGACGGTCCTCAATCTCAACTACGTTCTCGGAAGTGGCGGGGTGAACCTGAGCGCAGGTGTCATCCGCGTGGTTGTCACCACCCTGGCCCAGGCCAGTTTTGCCGGCGTGACCGGCTATTTCCTCGGGCGCGCCCGCTTTGAGGATGAACCTGTGTGGTGGCTACCGAGTGGCGTGGCCCTGGCGGCCCTGCTCAACGGCCTCTTCACCTATGCACGGGGCGAACTCACTACCACTGCCCTCGATCTCACAGGTGGGGGATTCAATCCCTGGCCGGGGCTTATCCTGGGCGGCGTGGTCGCTCTGGCAACCTTTGGCCTGGTCTTCTACCTCATCCGTAGGGCCAACCGCCTGACCCTCTCTGGAATTGACAAAGGAGGTGCAAAATGACCGTCATGGCCAAGGTACAACGTCGCGATCGTTGGGCCGACTGGGCCGTCATCCTCTTCGTCGTCGTGGCCCTTGTCATTGGTCTGGTGCTGCGAAGTAGCGTCCTCTACCGTACAACGCCCTTCACACTCTCCGAGTCGGGTATCTCCGGCGAAGCCCCCACGGGTTGGGTGAGCCGAGAGGGTGATGCTACGCTGCTACGGCTACGAAATCCGGTAGGCAGGACTTTTGACACACGTCTTGAGGTGCGGAGCCAGCCTCTTGCCGACGAAGCCGCCCCTGGTCTCGCTCTGGACGCCATCGCGCTGGAACGAGCCAACGACGTTACCGCCTACCAGACACTCAACACAGATGCTGTGCTTGTCGACGGGAAGGCGACACCGCGCCGGGTCTTCACCTACGTCGAGACCAATCCCAACCCCTATCTGGACAACCTGCCGGTGGTAGTTCGCGGCACCGATATCGCCCTTCGCGATGAGGGCCGCGTCATTGTCGTCACCTTCCTGGCCGATACCGAAAACTTCTATGCGGACTACCCCTTCTTCCTCGCCTTCATCGAATCGCTGGAATACTGAGGTGCTACCATGAAGAAGAAACTATTGCGTGTCTGCATTGTCATCGGCCTTCTTCTTACCCTTCTCGCCTGTGAATTGGGCTCGGACCCCCAACCTACTGTGACCCCCATGCCCAAGGAGGGGACCGTCGAGCCAGGCCCCGCTCCCGACGAAACACCTGTGCCGGAGAGCGACGACCGCCAGCTCCGCCAGACCCTACTACGGGCCACGGTACAGATCCTGGCCCTGGAAAACCAAGGGAGCCAGGTTCAACCATTGTGGAACGGCTCGGGCACCATCATCTCCAAGGATGGTCTCATCCTCACCAATGCCCACGTGGTCAGCGATCCGAATCCCCAGTACCAGCCCGATGCCCTGGGCATCGCCATGACCAGCCGCTCCGACGAGCTCCCCGAATTGCGTTACCTTGCCGAGATCAAGGCCATCGACCAGGACCTCGATCTGGCAGTCATCCAGATCGCCACCGATCTGAGCGGCAGCCCCGTCAACGTGGAGCAGCTTAACCTCGATTACGTACCTCTGGGAGACTCTGACAATCTGGAGTTGGGAGACATCATCCAGATCCTGGGTTATCCCGGCATCGGTGGAGAGACCATCACCTTCACGGAAGGCGTAGTCAGCGGCTTCACCCGCGAACGGGGGGTCGAAGGCCGCGCTTACGTCAAGACGGACGCCACCATCGCCGGCGGCAACAGTGGTGGATTAGGCGCCAATCAATCAGGTGCCCTGGTTGGTGTGCCCACCCAGGTGGGCTACGGCGGTGCGCTGCGCTTCGCGGACTGCCGCTACCTCGCCGATACCAATAACGATGGTCGTATCGATGAGAACGACAACTGCATCCCCGTCGGAGGCTTCATCAACGCGCTGCGCCCTATTAACCTCGCGAAACCCCTCGTCGAGGCGGCACGTCTGGGCATCGCCCCGCGCCCAGAACAGCCGCCGGGACCATCGACGCCCTCCGGCGACGCCCGCTTCTACGACATCGTATTCTCACCCGATGTTACCGAGAACGATCAGCCCACCCGGATCGTCACCCAGCTGCCCTCTGGAACCATCGATATCTACGCCTTCTGGGAATACGCCGGTATGGCCGACGGTGTGTTGTGGGAAGCACGCTGGTACGAGGATGGAGAGTATCTGGAGAACGCCAGCTGGCCCCCCAACACCTGGCAGGGCGGGGCGGCAGGAAGCTGGTGGATCAGTATCTACAATGAAGACGGCTTGAGCGACGGTACCTATCGAGTTGAACTCTACATTGACGATGAGCTGGCGACCGAGAGTTCCATCACCGTTGGCGGAACCCAGACAGTTTCCGGTCCCGCCTTCAGCAACCTCGTCTTTTCCGAGGACATCACCAATGACGAGCGCCCCACCAATCCAACATTCTTACTGCCCTCCGGCATCCAGGAGGTCTACGCCTTCTTTGACTACGATGAAATGGAGAATGGCCTGAGCTTCAGCCGCACCTGGTACTATGGGGGGAACGAGATCGCCTCAGGTTCCGCCACCTGGGAAGACGGTAGGAATGGCACCTCGTGGGTGGCTTTGAGCTCCGAGGATACGTTGAACCCCGGCACCTATCGCCTGGAGCTCTTCGTCGAAGGCAGGTTGACAGGTGCCGCCAACTTCACCGTCGCAGGAACGCAGGGAGGGGAGGCTGTGGGGCCTATTACCTTCGCAACCGGTATCGACACGCAGGGGAACCCCATCAATCCGGGCAACCAATTCGCCACCGGTTTGCAGGAGCTCCACTTCTTCTGCTCCTATGAGGGCATGCAACCGGGCATGGGGGGCGTCGAACGCTGGCTGTTGAACGGCGAGGAGCTGGCCGCCTTTGACTTCGTCTGGCCCGATGAAACCGGCACCTTCCACGATTATATCTACCTGACCGCAGGCGGATCCCTTCCCGACGGTACCTACACGCTGGAGATCTACGTGGAGGATCAGAAGGTACAGGAAGGCACAGCCGTCGTCGGCACCGGGACGCCGCCTCCCACACCGGAGCCACCGCCTGCGGATGGGCTCTACATCCAGGGCTACGTCCTGGACGCCGACACGGGGCGTGGCATTGCGGGGGCATTGTACGTAGTCCTCGAACCCGGTATCACCGTGAACGCCTGGGACGGGAGTGAGGACGAGATCTACACCACCGCCGAAACCGACACCAACGGCTACTTCGAGCTACCGCTGCCCCTCGTACGGGGCGAGCGCTACAGCCTCATCGTATGGGCCGAGGGTTATCAACCCGCCGGTGGCGACAATCTGCTAGTCGGCGACGATCCCTCACCCTTGGAGGTAGAAGTCAACTTGCAACGCGAATGACCCTTCCGCCTCACAAGAGAGATTTACACACAGACCGGGCATCCAATGGATGCCTGGTCTACGATCAAAGCGATAAAGATCCCCTCAGTCTTTACACCCTATCCTAATAACCGTACCGACCTTCACTCATCAGGATAGCAAAGATGATAAGGGCGAAGTACCCCACAATGGCCAGGACGACGAAAAGCAACACAAAGATACCGCTTCCCACACCGATCCACGAGAAGAGGCGGGTTCGCTCTTCATCCACCGACTGATTGGCCGTGAAAAGGCCGACGGCACCCAGGAGCAGCGGGATGAAGGGCAGACAATAAAAGCCCATGTTGCAGGTGAGACACATGAACATCAGCAGGAGGGCACTTGCCAGCGCTCCCACAGACGTGAGATCGTAGCTGTTGCCCATGAAGGTCACGCGTGGGCGCTCGCGCGATGCAGGGGACTCCATCTCCGGAGGCGCCTGGGGTGCTTCGGGCTCCGGAACTTCCGAGGATTCAACGACGGGTTCTCTTTCCATGGCTAGGCTCCTTTCTAGCTTATGTGCGCCGGATGACGCGGTGAGGGCAGACAAACAATCTCCATGAACTCCAGATCGAAAAAGGTCTGGGCGTTGGTCGGCCCCAGCACGACGACGGTGTCGGTGCCGTGTCCCGTACCCGCTGCGACCACAACCGGTTCCCCGGGCTCAACCAGCCCGGCATCCGCCGCCATCAACGTGATCTCAGCTACTACCTTCATACCCTGACCAAAGAGACGCAGGGTATAGGCGATAACTTCGTCCACCTGATAGGTCCCCAGCTTCTTGCGAATGGCTCGATTCACACCGCCAAAGGCATGCTGACAGGTGAGGATCTGAACGCCCGCCTGCTCCAGGGTTGAGCGGTGAACATCGGTCAGCTCCTGCACGCCCGACTCGCGAAAGCCTGTGGAATGGGTCACGGCGACGATCTTGAAGTTGGGCAAGATCTCCGTGGCCCTCACGGCGGCGGCCCCACTCGTTGTAGCAATGACAAGTGTGTTAATGCCCAGTGCCTTCGCGCGGTCCCGGGCCAGGGATAAAGCTCGGTCGGTGTTCTGCGGGCCGGGTTCCTCGAAGTAAACGGTCTCTACGATGATCTCTGACACCTTATCTCCTCGTTGTTACCTATAGTGTACCAAGTGAACCGATTCACTGACGCCGATTGAACTGCCAGACGCGGACTATGGGTACCAGCGCACCCAATCCCACCAGCAAGGCCACGACGATCCCAATAGCAGCGACCACCAGCAGCGGCGGCACCATAAGTCCCACCGCCCCCAGAATGAGGCTCAGCACGAAGATAACCGCCGCGACGATGGCTATGATGAGCGCCGTCTTCTGCGCTCGACGCATTGACCCCCTCCGGGCACCGTTGATCTGTCCCGTCTGTCCGTGGAGGAGCACCGGTTGGGGTTGTCCCTCATCGTCGAGGTAGTAGGTGGCATAAACCGGGCGCAGCAGCAGCGTCCAGTTGCGATTGGTATACACCGGTTTCCAGCGGAACTGCCGGAAGTGGTCGGCACCGGCAGCGCGCTGGCACTCCCGGGCCGCCAACGTGCGCACTGTGGGCTCGGCATCGGGCCAGGCATCCTCACGAGAGCGGTTCGGGAGACGGATCAGTGCCCGCTCTACCGTCTCCGGGCGATAGGCTTGTGCAGAACGGTGGTCGTAGGATCCCAAGCGCTGTTGGAGCGCCCTCTCATCCTCCAGGGCTGCGGCCGAGACGTTATGATAGGCACGATGCAGGCGTCCTACCCGGGGCTCCCAGCGCACCCGTGTCTCCTGCACCTCGCGCTCGAACCAGCCACCGCGATTCTGATCGTAGTGATTCTGGTGGCTGACCACGTCGTAGTCAAAGCCCACCTCGGCCCACCAAGGCCCCTCGACCTCTGCGTCCACGAGCCACATGGGCAAAGCGATGGGAAGCAACCTTGATCGCAGCGCGTCAGCGTTGAGATCCTCAGGTGGAAAGGGGATACCCTCGGCGAAGCGCATCACCTGCTGTGCCAGGCGATCTTTCGAGAGAGTGAAGGGAAGGGCCAACTCCGGAGGTGCCGTGTGAAAAGCCTCCTCCCCATCCCCCAGCGGCTTGAGCTGCTCGTGGAAACAGTGGGGGCAGCGGGGCAATCCTGCTTCCGCCGGCACCAGGTAAAGCCAATCGCAATGAGGGCAGAGCGCGGGACGTAAACCCCTTCCCCATCCCTCCTGCCATGCTGGAATTTCGCGTTGCTCAGACATCGTCCATCTCCTGGGCCTTCTGGAAGATGAGAAAGCCGATGATAGCACCAAAGACAAGCAGGACGAAGCCCACCGCACCGATGGCAATACCTACCCCCAGCAGCGCAGTGAGGACGCCCGCCAGAGTCAGAAGCAGCCCCGGCATTACCACTGCGCCGATGGCAAGCCAGACCTTCGTCCAATCCACCGGGCGCTGCCCAGCGATGGCCCCCGTCTGCCCGTTGATCATCACCTGATACGACTCACCTTGATACTTGTAGACAGCGATGTAAACGGGCAGTAGCACGTAGCGCCAGCTCTCCTCTGCAAAATCCAGGGTCATGGTGAAGTTGCGAATCTTCGAGGTGCTGGCTTGCGAGATGCAAGCTTCGCGGGTACGCTCGCGCATCTGTTGTCGTGCCACCTCCCAGGCAGGTTCCAAGGAAACATCGTAGGCCTGGGCATGGAGTCCGGCCAGGTATTTGGGATCATAGGGTACCAACGCGCCGAGGTTGTAGGTCTTGATCCGATCCAGCAGCACGTTGCTGAGTCGCTCCGTCCCCGGCACGGGCAGGTCGTCGAAGAGCCGGCGCACGTTACCCGACTCCCACCGCCAGACGGTGACGGTACGCGTCTTCCACTCACCACCGGAACGATAGCGCTCTGTCTTGGTATGCCCCACCTCAGCCCGCCACGAAGCCCTGGACTCCGCATCAAAGGTCCAGAAGGGCAGATAGACGGAGGTGAAGTCAGCCACACTCGCCAACCGGCGTAGATCTCCCGGCGTCATCCAGCTGCTACCCAACCACTCGCGGGCGATGGGGCGGCAGCCATCGACGGTGACCTGGAAGGGTACAAGGAATCGTGGACGCAGTATGTTCTGCGGCGCCTCCCGCTGAATAACCTTGTTGGACCCGCAGAAGGGACAGGTGAAAGTCAACGCTGTATCGGGCACCGAGGTGCGGGCGTTACAGTTCTGACACTGGATCTCCTTCCGGGCCGTGCCCCAGCCATGAGCGGCCTGTTCCAGTGTCTCGACCTCGAACTCGAACTCCTGAGCGCCCTTGCCTACGACCTCCCGTTCGGGCGCCTCGTAATAACCACAATGCTCACAGCGCACCCCGCCATCGGGCACACTGTAGGCAGTGGTCGCACCGCAGTTGGGACACTTGAAGTCAAGAACACCCTGCCTGACCTCCGGTTCCGGCGGCGCTGGCATGTAGACCGCAATGCCGTCAACGGCGGACTCCACGGGGATGTATCCCTCAGGTGGAAAAGTTGACATGGTCCTCCTTCAATAATACAGGGATCGTGAGCAGTGAGCGGGAATCTCGTTTTCGTGGAACGAGATTCCCTTCGTTACGCTCAGGGCAAGCCTCGTCACTGTGTTCGGAATGACAGCTTAACCGCAAACCCACTAAATCTACTTGATCCTTTGACCAGGATTGTTGTTCCTCGTTGGTGGGGGAGACTACACAAAGTATATACGAAAATCTCCGGTTACAAAAGGCGAGAATCGGTTAACTTCGTTGCCGATCCGCTACGGATATTTCGTTCTTCAAGATCTCTCTTAATTTCCGTCGTGAATCTGAGCAAAGCCACTCAGGAACCGGGTGATCCTCCTTCAGGATCGCCTGACCCAAGCCAGAATCGCGGAAAGCCTTGAGATCCTCCTCGAAGGGATCGTCAACATCGCGATCGTCGACGATGCGCCCATCTTGCATCACCAACACCCGATCGGTCTCGCGGGCGATGGTATGGTCGTGGGTGACGATGACGAAGGTCGTACCCAGATCGCGATTGAGGCGACGCATCAGGTCTACCACCTCACCGCCGCTCTCCGAATCCAGGTTGCCGGTAGGCTCGTCGGCCAGAACCAGGGCTGGCTCATTTGCCAGCGACCGGGCGATGGCCACCCTCTGCCTCTGACCACCGGAAAGCTGATTGGGGAGATGGTCCATGCGCTCCCCCAGACCAACCAGA
>JBNGDR010000032.1:0-11864 GCA_049975685.1 Anaerolineae bacterium | reverse complement strand
CCATCCCACGATGGACTTGTTCTCATCGTGGATGGGATCTGCGCCCTCGGCTACCTTTTCGTAGACCCGATCCATCCTCAGGAAATCCGTGTCTGTCATGCCCACTCTGGCGAAAATATTATCCCGCACGTAATCACGATAGGAGACGCCCGTTACCTGTTCGATCATCAATCCCAGCAGGATGAAGCCGCAATTGCAGTAACGGGCCCGCTCCCCCGGCGGGAAGTTCGGCGGCTTGTGGACGAACTGCGGCAGGAAGTCCACCGTCTCCATAACGGCGTAGTTCGGCTTATCCTTCCACAGATCCTCGTAGATCTCGTCGTCTTCCTCCTCGCAATCGTCGCCGATGCCCGAAGAGTGGGTCAGCAGTTGAAAGACCGTCACCTCCGGCGAGATTGCCGTTCCCTCCAGCCCCAGGAAGTCAATGGCGCTCGTCTCAAAGCCAAAGGCGCCCGCGTCGATAAGCTGGAGCGTCGCTGCGGCCGTGAAGAGCTTCGTCACCGATGCCGTATCGAAGCGCATCTCCAACGTGTTCGGAATCCGCCAGGGCCGGCTGGCGTAACCATACGCCCCTTCGTACAGGATCTCCGTCCCCTGGGTCACCAGAACCACGCCCGAAAACAGATCCTGGGCGGTTCGCTCCTCAAAGTAGTTATTCCATTCGTTCTTCAACTCATCACTCCTTACATGTCCTGCCTTAAGCAGGGAGTTGAAGCGGGGAAGTGGCAAGCACCACGATTGGTTCGTTTCTACTTCCCCACTTCGTTGATTCGTTCATTCGTTGCCTCGCTGATTCATTACCTCTACGCCGCCAATGCTACTTCGATCTCCACCTCTTCATCGATCCGCGCCTGAATCTCGTAGATCTCGCGGTAGAGGCCCTCCTGTGCCAGCAGCTCCTCGTGGGTCCCCTGCTGGACGATACGTCCCTTATCCAGGACCAGGATCAGATCGGCGTCCATGACCGTCTGGATGCGATGGGCGATGATGAAACTCGTTCGGTCTTCCATCAACCGGTCGAGCGCAGCCTCAATCTGCATCTCCGTCTCGGTGTCCACCGCCGACGTCGCGGCGTCCAGTACCAGCAAACTCGGCTTCTTGAGCAGCGTTCGCGCCAATGCAACGCGCTGTCGCTGCCCGCCCGAAAGTGTTACGCCCTTCTCACCGACGATGGTCTTGTAACCCTCGGGGAAGGTCAGGATGACGTCGTGGATGGCCGCGGCCTTCGCTGCCTCCTCCACTTCCTCGTTGGTGACCTCCCGGCCTGCGCCGTAAGCGATGTTCTCGCGGATGGACCGTGAGAAGAGGAAGGGTTCCTGCTCCACAATCCCGATCTGCTTTCGCAGGTATCTGCGGGGATACTCCCGCAGGTCGACGCCGTCCAGCATAATCTGCCCCTCGCGGTGATCGTAGAAGCGAAGCAGCAGGTTGACGATGCTCGTCTTGCCCGACCCTGTGGAGCCCAGCAGTGCCACGGTCTGCCCCGGCTCGACGTGGAAGGAGATGTTGTGGAGTACCTCGACAGGGTGTTGTCCCTGCTGCTCCTCCTTCTCGCCCTCGTCATCTTCCTTCGTTGGTGCGGGCTGGTAGGCAAAGCTCACGTTCCGGAAGGTGATAGCGCCCTCCAGCGGTTCGTTCTTGCGATCCCGCCTGCCGGATTCGATGTCCTCCCGTTCCTCTGCGATAATATCCGCGACACGACCATAGGAGACCAGTCCCGTGGAGACCTGGACGATGAGACGTCCCAGGTTCCGCAAGGGCCAGACAATCCAGATGACCATGCCACTGATGGCCAGATAGGTTCCCAGCGTGATCTCGCCCCGGATAGCCATGAGCGCTCCCAACGTCATGACCAGCAACGTCTGACCAGAGCAGAGGATGTCGGAGATGGGCCAGTAGAGTGAGTGCATGACGAGCAGCCGCTTGCCGAGCCGGTATTTCTCCGCGTTCTCCTCCTCGAACTTATCCATCTCGTAGGGTTGGCGGGCGAAGGCCTTCACCACCCGCACCCCCGTCAGGTTCTCCTGTAGTGTCGTGGAGAGCTTGGCCTCCTGTTCCTGATAGCGCTCGTAGGCCTTTGAAACCCGCCCGAAGAAGAAGTAGGACATGGCGACGACGACGGGCATGATGACCACCGAGAGCAGCCCCAGGCGGGTGTTCAGCCGCAGCACCATAATGAAGTTGATGACGAAAAGGGCCACGATGCGACCGATACCAATGGCCTGGTCGGCGTAGAAGCGCCGCAGGGCATCCACATCAGAGGTGGCCCGCTGGATGAGCTCGCCCGTCTTCGCGTGATCGTGATAGGTGAAGGTGAGCCGTTGGATGTGGTCGAAGAGATAGTTTCGCAACCGCACCGTGATGCCCTCCGCCGTCCGTGCGGACCAGATACCCCGCAGGTAGGAAAAGAGACCCTCCACGGCTGCCAGCGCGACGAAGCCCAGCGCGAAGGCGGGCAACATCTGGAGCTGCTCACCCTCGGTGAAGACGGTATCGGTGATGTGCCGCAGCAGGAGGTAGGTGAAGGTGCGCGCCGTCGCGCCGATGGCGATACTGACCAGCGCTCCCAGGTAGATCCAGCGGAAACCGGTCATCATCTGCCAGAGTCCCACCAGCCGGTTCTTGGCTACCGTCTTCTTCAGATCGAAGCCTAGATGTTTCGTGAAGTGGTGATCCACGTTCGTATTCATAGTGTTCCATTGTAAACTGTTCTGGGCCATTTGCATACCTCTTAAAGATAGAACATGATATGCCGGTGTGTGCCTCTCGGCTGGGGCCATAACCACCTGCCGAGGGTCTTTAACGCACTACCGACCTTGCCATTAACTTGCTTCATCCGCCGCTTTAGCCCCTTGAATCGCATTTGCCAAGCGTACATCAGCTGTCCCTCCTTATGGAGTCGGAGGGGCTGTCTGATTCACCCCTCCAGCGACTGTGTGCTCAGATCCTCTCCGGCACGCAGTATCTTTTCGTAGTTAGCGTACTTGCGTTGGACCTGCATCCCGGCCTTCTCGTAGAGCCGGGTAGCGCCGGTCAGGCTGCTGGCGTCAACGCCCAGCCCCACCTTACGCTTGCCGCGCCGGTAGAACTCACCAAAGGCATGGTGCAACATCGCCAGCCCCAGGCCCTGCCGTCGCCACGGGCGCAAGACGCCCAGCGTGTTAACCCATCCCATCTCTGGATCCTCCACCACCTTGCTGTGACAGAGGCACATCCCGGCGATCTGCCCGTCGTCCTCCGCGAGGAACCAGAGCGAAGCGTCGAAGTCGGGGTCGTTGTCGATCCAATGCGACCACTGCTTCAGACTCTCCTCTTCGGAGCGCTCCACAAATCCCCAGTGATCGCGGAAGGCCTCCTGCACCGCCTTGATGACGGCAGGCAGCTCCTTCTGACGATCAAAGGTCCGGATGCTCACTTCGGCCGGTAGGCGGGGTGCAGGTGGCGCCTCCTCCATCTCGATGACCATGCGGAAGAAATAGCGCACTCGCTCGAACCCCCGGCTCTCCAGCAACGCCTGGGAGACTTCATCTTGCACCAAGGTCTCGTGCAGCAGTGAGACCCGCGTCCCCTTCGGCGCTTCGGCGATGGATTCTCGGGCGCGACCTTCTGCCCATTCCAGCAACACCTCGCCGATGGACTGCTCTCGATAGTCGGGGTGCACCCGGCTCCAGGCATAGAGCCGGACGTGGGGCGCATTGTCCCAGACCTCTACGTAGCCGATGATCTGACCCTTAGGTGTCAACACCACGCGCGTATCGCGCTCCAGGACCAGGGTGGGGGACTCCCACTCGCTCTTGAGCTCCTGTGCTTCGAACTGCTCCTTGCCTACCAGGTCGAGGGAGCAGGCGTTGAACAGCGCCGTCGCGGCCTCCACATCCGCCATCGTCGCCGGTCGGAAGGTGTAATCCGCACTCAATGATCTCATCGTAAGTTCTCCCTTGGTCATGATAGGTTCTGCAACCGCCATCCGAAGATCCATCTGCGTTCTCTCTTGTGTCGTCATCTCTTTATCCTTCCGTGAAATTCCTCATGAGTTCTTTGTCATCCCAAAATAAAAAGGCCGTGGATTTTGTCCCACGGCCTTTGATGAATTGGATCGAGTGGTGGCATAAAAAAAAGGCCGTGGGGTTCGCAGACGCCCACGGCCTTTCAGGTGACCTTTACATTATGTCAACCTTCCGATAGGCGCACTGCGACAAGGCAGCACAGCGGAACCGCTGCTACCGCGGAGTCGTGCCATTACGAAGAAAACTGTCACAGTGCTCACCTAACATACCTCCTGAAGATTAACCCTTTCATTGTAACACAGGGTCAAAAATAGTCAACAATCAAAATCTGGGTCGGACAAGATGCCTTTCAGCACCACCTTAAGCATACTGAAACCAGCCACAAAAGACACCCGGCTTCTGGAGAGTCTACGTCCTGACCTGATCGGTGGTTACCATCCTGGACAGATGGGCAGGTTTGTGCGGCGTATAGAATCTGCAAACCGCTCCTATCCCTGTGAGGCCTGGAAATAGACCTCTTCGAAGGGCTGCAAGACCACCCATCCCTCTCCTTCGAACTTCATCTGGATGGATTCACCGCTTCCGCGGCCCAGGAAGGTCTTCAGCGAGACGTCGGTTTTGATCTCAGGAGTTAGCGATCCCGACCAGGCGACCGTCGCGTTGGGATCGGTAAAGACGGGCTGACCAGGGCGCACCTTGAGTGCCAGGGGATCGTAGTGCGTGGTTATGGCAACCATTCCCCGCCCGCTTAACTTGACATTGAAAAGCCCGCCCGCCAGCATCCCCGCGATCCGTTTCATCATGATGATGTCCCACTCCACGCCTTCCTCGAAGGCCAGGAGATCGTTACCGTTCACGTGGATAGTCTCACCTGCCAGATTCAGAATTTGAACCTTTTTCCCCCTGTCTGCCAGATAGACTCGTCCTTTACCCTCCATCTTCATCAGACGAGTACCCTCGCCCGAGAAGGCCTTCTTCACGAAACGACTGAAACCGTGCTCCAGGGCGCCTTCACGTGTGAACTGCACCTCTCCTACGTAGCCGATCATGGTGCCCAGCTTCGCCCAGATCAACCCTTCCAGATTGATCTCCAGGAGATGGGGATTCTCCAGTTCGAAACGCGACTTCGCTGTCTCGTCCTGTGCTCTGGCCTTGATGAATTCCTCTATCGAATACTCTGACATCTTTTCCTCCTCTACTATATGGAAATGCTGCCGACCACTACCGGTTGTATCTATATTCTCATCCCCACCAGTACTTCATCAGCCTTGAGCACCTCCATCCACGTCAAGTTCTCTCGCGGTATCTTCTAATCTGAGTATTATGTAGCTGCTATATAAGTCAAGCTGAGATCGCTGTAGAGCGCGAGACCCTTTGTATAGAAGCAAGGATGGGCGTTGAAGGAGGAGAAATCTCCGGCGTTTATTGTGCGAGCGGGAAGAGAGCATCTTATTGGCCTTGACCGGAGAACGGCTGAGAGTAAACTAAAGCCCCAGATGGGACGCAGCAGGCACGGTCGGGAGCATGTCCTGAAAATAGTGAAGGAACCGGCCCCAGCTGATCTTAAATTCGTTGACTCGCTGATTCGTTGACTCGTTTATATCTATGCAGATGCCAGAAAGGAAGACGGCATGCCCATCGATCTCAATTGCGATCTCGGTGAAAGCTTCGGACACTATCAGCTGGGCGACGATGCTGCCATGCTCAAGATTGTCACCTCTGCGAACATCGCCTGTGGTCTCCACGCGGGCGATCCCCTCGTGATGCGTCGCACGGTAGAGCAGGCCCTCGTGGAGGGTGTCGCGGTCGGCGCGCACCCCTCGTACCCTGACCGCCAGGGCTTTGGACGGCGCTTCATGGATCTGACGCCTGACGAGGTGGAGGCCTACCTCATCTTTCAGCTGGGAGCTCTGGCAGGCTTCTGCCAGACTGTTGGCATCAACCTGCGCCATGTGAAGCCTCACGGTGCCCTCTACAACGTCGCAGCCAAAGATGGGGACGTAGCGGCCGCCACGGCCCGTGCCGTCGCTTCCTTCGACCGTCACCTGATCGTTGTGACCCAACCTGGATCGGCGTTGGCCCTTGCTGCTCGCAGTCTCGACCTACGCGTGGCCCGCGAAGGCTTCGTCGACCGGGCCTATGCCTCCGATGGCTCCCTCGTCCCGCGAGGTAAACTGGGCGCTGTCATTCATGAGCCCGACGAGGTCGCCGCCCGCGTGGTGCGCATGGTGACGAGGGGCGAAGTGGAGACCATCGACGGTCACTGTCTTCCCATCAACGTGGACACCCTCTGTGTCCATGGCGATACCCCCGGTGCCGTGAACCTTGCCCGGCGTGTCCGTGCTGCTCTTGAGGAGGCAGGTGTTACCCTGGCTCCCCTGGCCGAATCTCTGGCGTCATGATTTCGTATCCCCGCATTCTGCCTGTCGGCGAGGCTGCCTTTACCGTCGAGTTCGGCGACCGCGTGGATCCGGCGCTCGTGGCCCGCGTACATGCCCTGGACGCTATGCTCACTTCGGCGCCGCCCAGGGGCTTCGTGGAGGCCGTCCCTACCTACCGCGCTCTCCTCGTCCGCTACGAGCCCCACCTGACCGACGCGGCGGCCTTGCGCGCGGATCTGGCTGCACGCCTCGACGTCCTGGACGAGGTTCCCCAGCCCGAGGGCCGTCTCGTGGAGATCCCCGTGCGCTACGGCGGCGAGCACGGCCCCGATCTCGAAACGGTAGCTGAATATCATCAGCTCACGTCCACCGAGGTTGTTCGCCTCCATACGGCGCCCACCTACCGCGTAGCCATGTTGGGCTTCGCGCCCGGCTTCGCTTACCTGCTGGGGCTCGATCCTCGGCTGGCTACCCCCCGCCTCTCTGTGCCCCGCACTCGGGTCCCGGCGGGGAGTGTGGGCATCGCCGGAGAACAGACGGGGGTCTATGCGCTGAGCACCCCCGGCGGCTGGCGCGTCCTCGGGCATACTGAACTTCCCCTCTTCGATTCAGAGCGCGAAGACCCCTTCACCCTCCGGGCCGGAGATCGGGTGAGGTTCCTGGAAGCGTGATCCAAAAGCCATGGAGGTAAGACGCACTTTAGCTCTGGAGATCAAGATGGGGACAGCGTGAAACCCTGGTGTATGCTACCAAGTGCGTCCCACCTTGTTATTTTCTCAAAGGATGAGGTATACTGATTTCGCCATGATGGAGATACTCGACCCCGGCTTCCTTACCACCGTCCAGGATCTAGGGCGCACCGGGTGGGCGCGCTACGGTGTGCCTCCATCCGGCCCTCTGGACGAAGCCGCCTTCCGCGCTGCGAACCTGCTCGTAGGCAACGAGCCCAACGCGGCCGGGTTGGAGATCACCCTCGTCGGGCCGACGCTGCGTCTTTGGCGCCCCGCTCTCGTCGCCGTCTGCGGCGCGGACTTTGATCTCTGGATAGGCCGGCTCAAGGTTCCCACCTGGCACGCCCTCTTCGTACGCGCCGGCAAGGTTCTCCGCTTCGGGCAGCGACGCAGTGGGGCCAGAACTTATCTTGCCATCGACGGCGGCCTTGATCTACCGTTCTACCTCGACTCCCGCGCTACCTATCTTCCCGGAGGCTTCGGCGGCCTGGAGGGGCGTCCCTTGCGAAGAGGGGATCGCCTGCCCCTTGGTTTACCTCGACAGAACCCGGCAGGTCGGGCGGGACGCGCCTGGTCTTCCGATCGACGCTTGCCCTACGCCGTACATCCCACACTCCGCGTCGTCATGGGGCCGCAGGATGAGCACTTCACCAACGGTGCTATAGAGACTTTCTTGACCGCTGACTATGAGCTGCTGCCCGAGTCCAATCGTATGGGCGCCCGCTTGCGTGGGCCGGAGATCGCTCATCGGGGCGAGGGCAATATTGTCTCCGACGGCGTCGTCACCGGCAGCGTCCAGGTTCCCGCCAACGGCCAGCCCATCGTCATGCTGGCCGATCATCAGACCACCGGAGGCTATCCGAAGATCGCCACTGTCGTGCGGGCCGATCTACCGCTCCTGGCTCAATGCCTCCCCGGGGACCGTGTGCGCTTCCGCGCTGTCACCCTGGAAGAAGCCCGAGCTACCGCCCTTGACCCGAAGGATAGCTGAGAGTAAACTAAAGACACAGATGGGACGCACCCTTTTCATCCTTCATCCTTCCGCCCTCATCCTTCCATAACCCGTCCCAATTCGACTGAGAGGAGATCTATGCCCTATCAAGACGCCTTCGAGCGTCCCATCGAATATCTGAGAGTGTCGGTCACCGATCGCTGTAACCTTCGCTGTCTCTATTGTATGCCTGAGGAGGGGGTGCCCAACATTCCCCACGACTCCATCTTGAGTTACGAGGAGATCGTGCGCGTTGTACGCGTTGCTGTAGAAATGGGGATCAGTCACGTGCGGGTCACCGGCGGTGAGCCCCTTGTCAGAAAGGACGTCGTGGATCTCGTGGTTCAACTCGCTCCTCTTCCCGGTCTGGACGATCTGTCTATGACCACCAACGGTATTCTGCTGGAGCGTTACGCCCGTCCTCTTGCGGAGGCGGGCCTGGATCGGGTGAATGTCAGTCTTGATACTCTGAAGCCGGAGCGTTTCCACCGTATCACCCGCCTGGGAAGTCTGGAACGGGTTCTACGAGGACGGGAGTCCGCTCTGGAGGCGGGGTTGCGGCCTGTGAAGATTAACACCGTCGTCATCCGCGATCTGAATGACGACGAGATTGTCGACCTGGCACGGCTTACCCTTGAACCTGACTGGCATATCCGTTTTATTGAGGTTATGCCGCTGGGCAAAGACGTCCACTGGACCGGGGACGGCGTCGTACCCACCGCCGAGGTTCGGGCCCGCATTGAGACCGTCCTGGGCCCGCTGATGGCCGTTCGGGGCGAGGCTGGTATCGGTCCCGCCCGCTACTATCGTTTGCCGGGTGCCGGGGGCACCATAGGCTTCATTAGCCCCGTGAGCGATCATTTTTGCCACGCCTGCAATCGCCTCCGTCTCACCTCCGACGGTAAAATTCTGCCCTGTCTCATGTCCAATCGTGCCATCGATTTACGGTTGCCCCTGCGCGCTGGCGCCGCCGACGAGACCCTCCGCAGGATCTTCCAGCAGGCCATCCTCGCCAAACCCCGGGGACACCACCTGGGCGAGAACGTACTGCCGGAATGCGTGTTGCCCATGTCTTGCATTGGCGGATGAGAGGGGGGATGAAGCGATGACCCACTCCCGACTCACCCACCTCGACGAAAGCGGCGCCGCCCGGATGGTGGATGTCACCGATAAGGATGTGACCCACCGGGAAGCTATCGCCGCCGGTGAGGTCGCCATGCGGGCGGAAACATTGGCTCTCATTCGGGGGGGTGACATCCCCAAGGGCGACGTCCTCGCTGTGGCACGGGTGGCGGGCATCATGGCTGCCAAACGTACCCATCAGCTCATTCCTCTCTGTCATCCCTTGCCCCTCACCGGCGCGGACGTACACTTCTCGTTTGATGATGAAAGATCAGTTGTGAAGATCGTCGTCCGCATTCGCTGTACCGGCGTTACCGGGGTAGAGATGGAAGCGCTGACGGCTGTCTCCGTCGCCGCATTGACCATCTACGACATGGCCAAGGCCGTGGACCGTGCGATGCGTATTCAGAACGTACGCCTCATCGAGAAACACGGCGGTCGAAGCGGTGACATCGTACTGGAGGATCTCGATGAAGGGTAAGGTTGTGGCGGTCTGCGTCAGCGAAAAAAAGGGTACGCCGAAAAAGGACGTTGGCAGCGGTGTACTCAAGGTCGACTGGGGATTGGAAGGTGATGCCCATGCGGGAAAGTGGCATCGTCAGGTATCTCTGCTGGCGTGGGAATCCATCGAGAAGATGCGCGCCAGGGGGCTCGGAGTGAAAGCCGGCAGCTTCGCCGAGAATATCACCACTCGGGGTCTGGAGATCCATACCTTGCCCGTGGGCACACGCTTGAAGTTGGGTAGTGCACTTGTCGAGGTGACCCAGATCGGCAAGGTTTGTCACGATCGCTGTGCCATCTACCACGCAGCCGGTGATTGTGTCATGCCCAGGGAGGGTATCTTTGTCAAGATTCTTGAGCGAGGGGAGGTGAAGACGGGAGACACTGTTGAGGTTGTATCGAGCCCGTCCCGTGAGGTGACCGCAGGGTCGTCATAACGGGCATTCCTTTTAAATCCCATCATAGAGAAAGGACTCAGCCATGAAGAACCGAGGATGGATTGCAATCATCGTCGTACTCCTCATCGCCTTGACCCTGGCGTGTGGCGGTAGCGACGATACTCCGACACCGGAGACCCCCGAGACCCCAGAGCAGGGCAACGACATCATTTCCGAGGTCAAGGTGACCGACACCCCCGTGCCCACCGAAGAACCCGTGGAGTCAACAAAACCGACGGCGACGCCCATGACATCCGCAACGGGACCAACGCTGGAGATTATCAACGACTCCGACTACACTCTCACCTACCTTTATATCTCACCGACGGATAGTGATACCTGGGGCGCCAACTGGTTGAATGGCAGCTTGGCACCGGGAGCTACTCAGCTTATTGAGAATATCGAGCCTGGGAACTACGATCTCCAGGTGGGCGACGATGAGGGGTCCCTGGAGACCCTTTACAATGCCGATCTGGTGGACGAGAAAACCTGGACCGTCTGGGGACAGGCATCGGTACCCGAAAACGCTGTTCTCCGCTTCGATGACGATTTCAGCGACAATCGTAACAACTGGGGTGGCACGCAGAGCGACGAGGTCAACTATATGACTCCCTCCGGCGGTGAGTACTGCATGCACATCATGGTTGACAACATGACCGCCTGGGAGTGGTATGAGCCCTTCCGACCTGACGAGTTCTTCGCCGAGGTCAAGTGCCGGGTGGATGTCAACACCGACGCCAGCTGCGGCCTGGGCTTCGGCCCCGACGGCGATAATCTCTTCTGGTACGAGATCGACGCCGAGTCGCAGAGTTACTCCGTATTTCTGCTCAAGGATGATGAATGGCAGGATCCTCTGGTCGAGTGGACCAACGATCTCCATGTCAACCCCAGTGGTCAGAACTACCTGGGCTTGGGCCGTCTTCAAGGCACCCTCTTCGTTTACGTTAACGGTGCCCTCATCGACGCCATCGACACCGACCTCTTCCCCACGGGTCGTATTGGCATCGGCGGCGCTACCTACAGCGATCCCGATGTCACCGTCTGCCTCGACGAACTGCGTGTCTGGCGCATGGAGTAATAACTGCTCCCCCGAAGGGTGCCCCGGCACCCTTCGGGGGGCAATACGTTCCTCCGCTCAGCTATGATAGACCAGGATGAGATCAAGGTCCCGGAATCCTGGCGCTCGCTGGACGTCGCCTCCTGGTCGGGACCGGTCCTCGTCATCGGCGCCAGTAACACCGGCAAGAGCACCTTCGCCCGGTACGTTTACGCCCACCGGCTGAAGACATGGGGGCGCGTCGCCTTCTTAGATACTGACGTGGGGCAAAACAGCTACCGGCTACCTACCACGTTGGTCGCGGCCTGTAACCAAGATTCGGGAGACACGACGTTTCCTCCCCGTGGAGCGCAACATATCTGGTTTGTGGGCAGTAACGCGCCACCCGGTCACATGCTCCGCGTCGTTCTGGGCATCGCCCGCCTCACCCAGGCCGTAGAGGCTGAAGCATGGGTGGTCGATACTTCCGGCTTCATCGAGCCCAGGTACGGCGGCACCCATCTCAAGTGGACCACGGTGGATTTACTCCGGCCCTGCACTGTCGTAGCCTTCCAGCGCGAGGACGAGCTAAAGGCCTTACTGTTGCCCCTCCACCCTCTGCCCGGCGTGCGCGTCGTGGACCTCCCCGTGCCGGAGG
>JBNGDR010000031.1:0-12137 GCA_049975685.1 Anaerolineae bacterium | reverse complement strand
AACGTGTGAACGTGCGAACGTTCCGACGTTCGCACGTTCACACTGGCTCAGGCAAGATGTCCGGTGGGTTGAGCGAGAATGGGCCTGGAGGCAACTTTTAACTTCGTGGCGGTAGCTACTTCACCGACGCAGAAGCGCCCCGAAGATAACTCGGGGCGCTTCTCTATCGGCGGTTACGTAGGGACTAGATAAGCCCTAACTTCTCCCCGCCCTTCTTGAAGGCCTGGATGGCTGTATCCAGCTGGTCTTTGGTGTGCTCGGTGCAGAGCTGCACGCGGATGCGGGCCTTGTCCCTCGCGACCATGGGGTAGACGATGGGCAGGACGTAGATCCCCTCGCCCCAGACGAAGTCGGCCAGGGCCTTGGCGGTCTTGCTGTCGCCGCACATGATGGGCACGATGGGCGTCTCGCTGTTGCCCGTGTCGAAGCCCAGGGCCTTCATCCTGTCGAGGAAGTAGTCGCGGTTCTCCCAGACGCGCTCCACCCGCTCCGGGTGCTTCTCCATCACGTCAATAGCGGCGATGGTGGCTGCGGCCACACCGGGGGGCAGCGCGCCGCTGAGCAGCCAGGTGCGCGAGGTGTTCATAGCGTACTTGATGAGCGCCTCACTTCCGCTGAGGTGCCCGCCGACGATGCCGAAAGCCTTGGAGAAGGTGCCCATCTCGGCGTGGACCTGGTCGCGCGTCAGCCCGAAGTGGTTGACGATGCCGCGCCCGCCCTCGCCCAGGACACCCTCGCCGTGGGCATCGTCGACGTAGACGGCGGCGCCGTGCTCCGCCGCGATCTCCGCGATCTGGGGCAGCGGCGCCAGGTCGCCGTCCATGCTAAAGACACCGTCAGTGACGATCCAGATGTGCTCGTAGGTGGGCTGGTGGGTCTCTGCTTCTTCCATGATGCGTTTCAGATCGTCCACGTCCTTGTGTTTGTAGATGGCGCGGTCGGCCCCAGTCAGCCGTATACCGTCGATGATAGAGCCGTGGTTGAGTTCGTCGGAGACGTAGAGATCGCCTGCGCCCGCGAGCTGGGCGATAACACCCTGATTGGTCATGAAGCCCGTCTGGAAGGTGAGCGACGCCGGAGCGCCCTTGAAGGCCGCCAGGCGCTCATCCAGCTCGCGATGGAGCGTCGTATCGCCCGCGATGGAGCGATCGCTTCCGGCACCCGCGCCGAACCTCTCCGTGGCCTCGATCATGGCCTGCACCACCTGGGGATGGGTGGAGAGGTTGAGATAGTTGTTGGAGCAGAGCACGAGCACCTCGCGCCCGTCGAAGGTGGAGACGGGCATATTGGCGCTCTGAAGCTCCCTGGGTTCCCAGGTCAGCCCCTGCTCGTCCAGGCGTTGGTATGCTTCCTGAAGATATTGGATGGGATCTCTTTTCATGTGTTTTCCTCCTAAACAGATTGGCTGCAAGTTTCAAGTTGGAAAGTTGAAAGTTAAGGGCTTGCTCGACTATCTGACTATCAGACTAAGGACTACCCGACTACTTGACTACCCGACTATTCTCCCGGATACATGACGATCTTGCCGCTCTCGCCCGAAGCCATGGTCTTGATGGCCTCTTCCCATTGGCTCAGTGGGAACTCGTGGGTGACGACGGGCTCCAGATCCACGACCCCGGAGGCGAGCAGGGCTCGCATCTGGTACCAGGTCTCCCAGAGGCGGCGGCCGGCGATGCCGTGGACGGTGATACCCTTCATGATGACCAGGTTGTTGAGGTCGAAGTCGGGGAGGGTGTTGGGCATGAGGCCCAGCAGCGCCGCTTCCGCGCCGGGTTTGAGGAGCTCGAAGCCCTGCACCAGCGCGGGGGGGGCGCCCGACATCTCGAAGAGCACGTCGAAGCCCTTATGGAGCACGATATCCTGAGCCAGAGCCTCGACGTCGTCCTCGCGGGGGTTGAGCGCCAGATCGGCGCCCAGGGTGCGTGCCAGCTCGAGACGATAGGGACTTAGATCCGTAACGACGATCACTTCGGCACCGAAGGCGCGGGCCACGGGGATGGACATTAACCCGGCAGGCCCGCAGCCGGTGATGAGCACGGTTTTGCCCCGCACGTCGGCGGCGGAGACGGTGTGTACGGCGTTGCCGAAGTTTTCCTGGAGGCTGGCGATGGGTAAGGGCATATCGGGCGGGTTCTTCCAGGCGTTTTCCACGGGGAGGGCGATATACTCCGCGTAGCAGCCGTCCACGTCCACGCCGATGATGTGGGTGTTCTGGCAGACGTGCGCCTTGCCCAGCCGGCACTGCTGGCAGACGCCGCACACGATGTGGCTCTCCGCCGAGACGTAATCTCCGACCTGAGGCTCGCCGGGTCGCACCGCGTCCCCCGCAGCGACTATCTCACCGGCGAATTCATGACCAACGATGAGGGGCGGGCGAATACGGTTAGCGGACCACCGATCCCAGCGGTAGATGTGCACGTCGGTGCCGCAGATGGAGGTGGCTTGCACCTTGATGAGTACCTCGCGTGGCGCCGGTTCAGGTATCTCCGTCTGCACGAGTTCCATGCCTGGGCCGGCTTCTACCTTCATCACCGCCTGCATACTTGCCATTGTGGCTCCTTTCAACGTAGATGTGAGATTGGGCCTGCTGCGCTCCCATCTTCAGTATATCACCCGAGAGGGTGCGATACAACAGCCAAGCAGACTTAACCGGGATGACATCTGTAATTTATGACGGGCACAGGGACTCTTCGCGGACTAATACACGGAAGAGGGGTTCGCCCTGGCAGCGGGATATCTGTTGGGTAGTTCGTATTGCGTGTTCCGTATTCTAGAAATACGCAGTACGCAATACGAAACCCTCTCGCCTCAATGTGGTCCGATAGTGAATGTTTAATGCTGCTAAAGCCATGTTTTCTTCCGAAGACTCTTTCTCTTTGGCACCTTCATGGTATACTGGATTTGAGAATCCAGTTCATCTATGGAGGTCACCATGAAGCATTTCCTTTCGTTGGCTAGCCTGACCCCGGAGGAGTTTCGGGAGATCCTCGATGTGTCGGTACGCCTCAAGAAAGCGTGGAAGTCGGGCGGCAACGAGCCCCTGCTCAAAGGCAAGGTCCTGGGTATGATTTTCCAGAAGCCCAGCCTGCGCACCCGGGTTTCCTTTGATGTTGCTATGCTCCATCTGGGTGGGAACGCTCTTTATCTCTCACCCAACGAGATTCAGCTGGGCAAGCGCGAGAGTGTCGCCGACGTGGCACGCGTCATTTCCCGCTACGTCGACATCGTCATGGCCCGTGTCTTTTCCCATTATGATCTCGTGGAACTGGCGAAATACGCCAGTGTGCCCATCATCAACGGTCTCTCTGATTACAGCCACCCCTGTCAGGGCGTCGCTGATTTCCTCACCATCCTGGAACACAAGGGCGAGTTCAAGGGGCGTAAACTTGTTTTCATGGGCGACGGCAATAACGTCTCGACCAGCTTGCTCTTTGGCGCGGCGTTGCTGGGGATGGATTTCGCTATTTCCACCCCCAAAGGGTACGAGTTGCCGCCCGCTGTCTGGGATATGGGACTACGTCTGGCCGAGAAGAGCGGTGCGCATGTCGAGATGACCTATGATCCCCTGGAAGCGGCGGAGGACGCCGACGTTATCTACACCGATGCCTGGGCTTCCATGGGGCAGGAGGCTGAAGCCGAGAAGCGCCGTGCGGTCTTCCCGCCCTACCGGGTGGACGAGGGCAAATTGGCCGTGGCCGATCCCGATGTCACGGTGATGCATTGCCTCCCGGCTCATCGAGGTGAGGAGATCACCGATGTAGTTGCCGACGGATCTCACTCTGCCCTCTTCGATCAGGCCGAGAATCGCCTGCATGCCCAGAAAGGGCTGATCGTCTGGCTGTTGGACTTGGTATAAGACCTTCGAGTGTGAGATCAACGTTTTAGAACGGGGTCATGGCTGTTGTGAATACACATCGTCACGAATTCTCGGATAACGGGTGCTACTGTGGCCGGTAATCGAACGCGATTTGAAGAAGCCCTCCAAAGAGCCAGTGATCTGGTCTGGGAGGAGCGTTGGTTGGATGCGGTTGAATCTTACGAGCAGGCCCTGCGAGAGTTCCCCAAGGATATCTCGGCTCTCATGGGCTATGCGTGGGCCCTGTTCAATGCTGGCGAGCTGGAGCAGGCTGCCAAGATCTATCGGCGCCTGACGGATCTCGTTCCCAAGGACCCGGGCCCCCACGAGCGATTGGCCGATATCTTGACCCAACAGGGAGAGGACGAGCAGGCCGCTCAGATGTACTACGAGGCGGCCGAACGCTACCAGGCCCAAGGTATAACCGACAAGCGCATCTCGGCTCTGGAGACCGCTGTGCGCGTTTACCCGAGGAGCGCCCGCAGCTGGACGGAGCTGCTGCGCTACTATCAGCAGGAAGGGCGGTTGAAAAAGGCCATTCGTTCGACACTCTGGTTGGCCTACCTTTACCAGGATGATCATCCACAGTGGGCTGTCGAGATCTGCCGCCAGATGCAACAGATGGCACCTCACGTCCGGCAGCTGGGCCAGGTGATGATGTTATTGCAGAGCGGTCGCCCGGTACCTCAGCCGCCGCCCACCGATGAGCTTGAAACTTTGGACGAGGATGTGTTGGCCTTCGAAGAGGAGGGCGACTCTGAAGATCAGGGGAGCCCTACGGAGATCGCCCGCCAACGCGCGCTGGAGTCGCTGGCGGAATCCATCTTTGCCGAGGAACAACCCCAACCTCCGGGTATATCCCAGGGTGAGGTGGCGCTCCTGATCGGCAAGGCGGTGGATGCACAGACGCGGGGTGATCTCGAGGAGGCCGTGTCGGCCTATGAGAAGCTGATCGCTGCCAATGTCTCCATGCCCTCTATACACTTCAACCTGGGTTTGCTCTACAAGGAACAGATGCGTTTCGATGCGGCCATCGAGCAGCTGGAGCAGGCGCTCAGTGATTCCGAGTACGTCCTCGCCGGTCATTTTGCCCTCGGAGAGTGTTATCAGGCCGAAGCGAAGTTCAACAAGGCCCTGGAACATTTCCTGGAAGCGGTCAAGGTTATTGACCTGGCGACGGTAGAGCGCTCCCAGGCTGACGATCTTATCCGCGTTTACGAGGGATTGGCCCAGAGTCTCATCAATACCGGTGAACCAGATCGGGTACAGAACCTTAGCCAGTCCCTGTTGGGGTTTTTGAACCAGCGGGGTTGGGAGGATGAGGTTCTCAAGGCACGCCAGCGTCTCGATGGGTTGACGCGCCGGGGTACGGTACTCAGTCTCGCGGAGATCATCAGCCTCCCTCAGTCAGATGCCGTGATGCGTTCGGTAGCCCTGGCACAGGAGTATATACGGCGCGATAAACCCTATTCGGCCTTGGAGGAGTTGATATACGCTATCGGCAAGGCGCCTCTCTATCTTCCTCTGCACAGTATGCTGGCTAACCTGTTCATGGAGAATGGCAATGTAGAAGCGGCGCTGGACAAGTACCGTATCACCGCCCGCACCTACGAAATACGAGGCCAGATCCCGCAGGCGCTTACTACCTACCAGCAGATCCTGGATCTTTCACCTCTGGACAGTACCGTTCACCGACGGATGATCGAACTACTCATCCAGCGTGGCCAGATTGACGATGCGCTGGAGCAATATCTCCAGTTGGCGGATGCCTATTATCAGCTGGCTCAGCCAGGCCGCGCCCGTGAGACCTATGCGGAAGCACTGCGTCTGGCCCCTCGTGGCGTTGACCAGCAGCGGTGGGAGGTGCGCATTCTACACCGCATGGCCGATCTGGATATGCAGCGTCTGGATTGGAAGGCGGCTATCAAGGACTACGAGGAGATCACCCGCATTGCACCCGGTGACGAGCGCGCCCATCTAGGGCTGTTGCGCCTTTACCCCCGCACCGGTCGCATGCACCTGGGTATCGCTGCGCTGGATCGTTTGATCAAACGGTATTTGAAGACTCAGCGTGTGGAGAAGGCGTTGGCCGTACTCGAGGATCTGATAGAGGATGAACCCGATTCTATTCCCCTCCGCTTCCGTGCTGCCCAACTCTATTTGAACACAGGACATCGGGAGGAGGCATTGGGCCACCTGGACGTCCTGGGCGATCTTCAATTGGAGAAGGGGTTGAAGGATGAGGCGCTCAAGACTATAGAGGCTATCATTGCGCTGAAACCATCGGAGGTTGAGTCCTACGTGGAATTATACGAGGATCTGAGCGGGCGTAAACCCCACGTTCCGGATTGAGTCTGACAGGCGTGGTGTCGTGTTGGTAAATATCATTGGAAGCGCATAGAAAAACGATATGTGGGAACTTAGCTGGCTCATAGAACGTTTATCCTGGCTTGACCTCATTGATATCATTCTCGTGGCCCTGCTGTTTTTCGGCCTTTTCTACGCTTTGAGGGGGACCAGGGCCGTCCCCCTGGTGCGGAGTATCACGGCCCTTCTGGTCGGCCTGGCCTTCCTCAGCCGTGTGGTGCGTTTGCGGGCCTTCTCCTGGCTGGTTGAGCAACTCTTTCCTGCTATTCTCGTCGCTGTACCCGTCCTTTTCCAACCGGAGCTCCGCCGTGCTTTGGAACGTATGGGGCGTGGCCGGCTTTTCCTGCTAAGCTCTACCTCAGAGGAACCCTATGAAGCCGTACTGAAGGAGGTTATTGAGGCGGCGCGGCGGATGGCGCACGATAAAGTGGGGGCTCTCATCGTCTTTGAACGGGAGACGGGACTACAGGAGTACGTAGAGACGGGTGTTGAGCTGGGCGCCGAGGTCTCTGCCGATCTACTCACCACCATCTTTGACCACCATACGGTGCTACACGATGGTGCCGTCATCATCCGTAACGGGCGCGTCGCCGCCGCCGCATGTATCATGCCCCTCACAGGCGCTTTTCTCTCAGACCGCAGTCTGGGCCTCCGTCACCGCGCTGCCATCGGTACCACGGAGGAGAGCGACGCCGTCGCTCTGGTTATCTCCGAGGAACGGGGCACCATCTCGCTGGCCCATAATGGGCGCATTATCCGCGATCTCGAGGGTGAGCGTCTGGAGTCCATCCTGGGTGCTTTCTTCAGCGGTCAATCGTCGTCGAGTTCTTCACCGTGGTGGCGGCAGCGTGACTCACGCGACTCACGGGAATCGGCGAAGGTCACAGAGAGGATGAAATCGTAAGTATGAAGGTGGGACAAACGGTTACCCTTGCTATCCTCTCCATCGTGCTGGCCTTCTTCTTCTGGGCCGTTGCCACGGAGGCGGAAGATCCCATGGTAGAGAAACCGCTGCCCTATCTGGTGCCTGTCGAGATACGAGGCGTGCCCGACGGCAGGGTCGCTTATGGTATCGATAGCGTCAAGGCTCGCGTGGTGCTCAGGGCGCCGGAATCGTTGTGGGAGATATTGCAGACTCAGACGAGTGAGGTCCAGGCCTACGTTGATCTCTCCAACGTCGAATCGGGTATGGTCACCGCACCTGTTCAGGTGGAGATCAACCGCAGCCCCGTTCAGAGAGTGCGCATTTCTCCGGAGGAGATCACGCTCCAGCTGGAACCCGTTGCAGAGCAGGACGTCCCCGTGGCGGTTACCGTTGAGGATACTCCCGCTCAAGGCTTTGTAGCCCGATCTCCCAGCTACGTGCCCCGCACGGTGACGGTCCGGGGACCTCAGTCTCTGGTGGTGGAGGTGGTACGCTGTGTTGTCTCCTTATCGGTAGCAGATAAACGTCAGACTGTTGAGGACGACTTTCAACTGAGTCCGGTCAATGAAACGGGCGATGAGGTTCCCTACGTGGAGGTTATCCCCAAAACAGTCACCGTTGAGGTTCCTATTGAACAGCTGGGAAACATCCGGGATCTGGCCGTTAACGTGGTGCTCTCGGGGCATCCGGCAGCGGGCTATCGGGTTGGCGCTGTCGAGGTGGAGCCGCCGGTCGTCACGGTGACGGGGAGGCGCGACGTTGTCCAGGCTGCTCCTCTCTCGTTGGGCACTGAGCCTATTACCCTGGATGACGTCAGTGAGAGCTTTACGACAACCGTGGGGTTACAGTTACCGGAGGGGCTGTCTGTGCTGACGACGCCTCAGGTGCTGGTAAACGTCAACATTGAGGCGGTGAGAAGTGAGGTGACTATCCCTCTGGAGCCTGAAGTTCGAGGTTTGACCCAGGGTTACACCGTGACGGTCTCCCCGGCCGCCATCCAGGTTGTCATCTCGGGTCCCTTCGAAGCAGTGAAGGCGCTAGATCCTCTGGAGGTAGAGTCTTTTGTGGACGTGACCGGTCTTACGCCGGGGGAGCATACCGTCGCGCCCGAGGTGGTCCTGCCCGATGATTCACTGCAGGTGGACAGTATTCTACCGCAGTCCTCGCTGGTTGTGGAGATACAAGAGGTACCCGAAGCCTTCTAGGGGGGACGCACTTGATGAGACAGACCAAGAGGCTGTTGACCTAGGTTCCATTCTGTATTTTAGACGCGCGTTCCCCCTGTGTTTCTAGCTTAGGCCTGTTCCTCCAGACCTTGCTTCAGAGCATTGAGTGCCAGCGTGGCACATTTGACACGTCCCATGCTGAGCCGAATGCCGCCCAGTAGTTCCTCGATGTCGCTCAGGTCCATCGCTTCCACCTCTTCCGGGGTCTTACCCACGACCTCCTCGGTGAGCAGCGAAGCCGTCGCCATGCTGACTACGCATCCGTGGCCTTCGAACATCACCTCGTCAATGCGGCCCTCCTCATCCAGCCGGGCCGTAAGATGTATGGTATCACCACAGGTTGGGTTATCCATGTGAATATCCACGTCCGGCTCCTCGAGGGTGCCAAAGTTCATCGGATCGTGGTAATGGTCAAGCAGCTGCTCGCGGTACAGGTCACTCATGGTGTCTCCTCGTAGTGTTCGCCTTGGTTCACCTTCGGAAAATTTTGACGACGGTTCCCAGCCCTTCCACCAGAGCATCTACATCGTCGTAATCATTGTAAACGTAGAAACTGGCGCGCGCGCTCGCAGGCAGCCCATAGCGGTGGTGCAGGGGTTCGGCACAGTGCAAGCCTGCCCGGATGGCGATGCCCTGCTCGTCGAGGATCTGCGCGATATCGTGGGGATGAATGCCGTCCAGCCAGAAGGAGACGACGCCCCCCCGCAGTCTTGCTTCTGGCCCCAGGGTGTGGAGGCCGGGAACTTCTCCAAGGCGCTCCAGGGCGTAGGCCACTATCTCCTGCTCGTGGCGATGGACGGCCTCCATGCCCAATCCGGTGAGAAAGTCCACCGCTGCTCCCAGACCGACGGCTTCTGCTATAGCAGGGGTCCCGGCCTCGAACTTGTAGGGTAGATCGTTCCAGATGGCTTCGTGCTTCTTCACCGTACGGATCATATCACCGCCGAAGAGGAAGGGCGGCATCGCCTCCAGGATCTCGCGTTTTCCCCAGAGGGCGCCGATCCCCGGCCCGCCCATCTTGTGTCCGGAGAAGGCCAGGAAATCCGCGTCCAGGCTCTGGACGTCGACGGGGAGGTGAGGCACCGCCTGTGCTCCATCCAGAACCACCCTCGCGCCTGCCTCATGCGCCAGCTCGATGAGGGGCTTTACCTCCGGGATGGTACCCATCACGTTAGACATCAGGGTGCAGGCAACGATTCTGGCCCGCCCATCCTCCAGCAGGGGGGGAAGAGCCGTGATCTCCAGATTGCCCTCTTCGGTGACGGGTAGATAGGCCAGCTCGGCGCCGCTTTCCTGTGCCAGCTGCTGCCAGGGTACGAGGTTACTGTGGTGCTCCATCTCCGTTACAATGATCCGGTCTCCAGAGGCGACGTGCTTTCGTCCCCAGGTGTAGGCGACGAGGTTGATCGCCTCCGTAGCATTCCGCACGAAGATTACCTCGGCAGGCTCTGGGGCGTTGATGAAACGGGCCACCTTGCTCCGTGCCTCCTCGTGGAGCATTGTGGCCTCCTCCGAGAGGGTGTAGATGCCGCGATGCACGTTGGCGTAGCTGCGTTCGTAGACCATCCGAATAGCTTCGATGACCATCCGGGGTTTCTGGGCACTTGCGGCGCTATCCAGGTAGACCAGGCGGTGACCCTTGATGGTGCGTTCAAAGATCGGAAATTCCGCCCGCAAACTTTCACGGTTCCAGGTCATGAAGATCCTCCAGTGGAGCTTTGGATCAGCGTGAGAATCTCGCTTGATACCTCTTCCACCGATTTGCCGGTGACGTTGATGACCCTCCAGCGATTTCGGGCACAGATTCTGCGCGCGTGTCGTAGCTCCTGTTCAACATTATAGAGGGAAGCATACTCTGATTGCTCTGAGAGGCCGCTGTATCTGGCGCGGACACGGCGCAACTCAACGAGCAGCGAGGGACTGGCGGTCAGGCCGAAGACCTTTTCCGGAGGCAACTTCAACAGAGATTTGGGCAGGGGGATCTCCGGGATGATGGGTACGTTGCCCACGAACCAACCCCTGTAGGCCAGATAAACGCAGGTCGGGGTTTTCATGGTACGGGAGACGCCCACGATGACGATCTCGGCGCTATCCAGTTCCTCGGCGTGGAGCCCATCATCGTGACGGAGAGCGAACTCCACGGCTTCGATGCGGCGGGCGCGTTCCTCCCTCAACTGGGAGAAAAGCCCCGGTTTCTCCTGCGGTGAGAGGGAGAGCCGCGTAGAGAGACGGTCCAGCATAGGCCCCATCAGATCCATGGCGTCGATATTGTGATAGCGGGCCTCGTTGACCATGAGCTGGCGCAGGTCATCGGAGACAAGGGTATGTACGATGAACGCCTGTTCCTCGGCGGCTTGCTTGACCACCTGCTTGACCGCTTCCGGTGTTTTAATGTCCCCCTCGCGGATGACGTCGACCCTGGCGCCCTGGAATTGCATGAGCGCCGCTTTGACCACCTGCTCGGCTGTCATACCGGTGCCGTCTGAGATAACGTAAATTGTGAGCATGATTATCTTTCCATCCTTGAAATAAGTATACCACAATCTATCAAAAGCGTAGGCTCCATATCGAAATATATCACTTTTTATACCCTTCAGCTGTATCTCGATATATAGCCAAGCCCTCTCGCCTCCCTTACAATTATAAGTAGAGAAGAGCCGTGTACATCAGTTGTACCGGAGGATCTCCGTTATCAGGCGACCATCGACTATATCTCTGCTTCGCTGGATGAGAAGGATCGTGAGGAGATCGTCCATGGACAAGAAGGTCAAACAGCTTCATGAGGAGGCTTATGGAGATAACTGAGATATTCTGGATCGCCTTCGCAATTCTCTCGGTGCTTTCTTTCGTGGTACCGGCGATGCGCAAGAAGATGCTGGAAAGGAAGCGGCTGGACAAGTTGAAGGCTCTGGAAGAGAAGCGAGGATCTCGGGCCATCACTCTGATTCACCGCCAGGAGACCTTTGCTCTCCTGGGCATTCCCCTTGTCCGCTACATCGACATCGAGGATTCGGAGAAGGTGCTGCGTGCTATTCGCATGACCGATCCCGAGATACCCATCGATCTCATTGTACACACACCGGGTGGGCTTGTCCTGGCCGCGGAGCAGATCGCCTACGCGCTTTGCGCGCACGAAGGGGCGGTTAATGTCATCGTCCCGCATTATGCCATGTCGGGGGGGACGCTTATCGCCCTTGCGGCCGACGAGATCGTGATGGACGAAAACGGTGTGTTGGGACCGGTGGATCCCCAGGTACAGCAACTGCCCGCGGCCTCCATTCTGAAAGCGGTGAGCAAGAAAGATGTCAATGAGATAGACGACGAGACGCTTATCATGGCTGATATTGGCGAGAAGGCGATTCGACAGGTCAAGAAGACCGTCGTGCGCATTGTGCGGGATCGGATGAAGGAGTCTCGGGCAGAAGATTTGGCCGAAACCCTGGTGGGGGGCAGGTGGCCCCACGATTACCCGATCACAGTGGAGGAGGCGGAGGATCTGGGGCTGCCCGTCAGGACGGAGGTGCCGGAGGAGGTTTACGAATTGATGGAGCTCTACGCCCAGACCTCTCAGCGTCGGCCCTCGGTACAGTACGTGCCGATGCCCCGACGTGAGGATGAAGGCGCGGAGGATTCCGCCGGGAACGAAGGACGGAGCATTCGAATGAGATAGAGTTCGTAGATTATGGGATTTCACAGCTCTCTATTCCAACACGGCGCGGGCTCACGATCTCGATAAGATCCACGACTGGGTGGTGCTCTATTA
>JBNGDR010000030.1:0-12171 GCA_049975685.1 Anaerolineae bacterium | reverse complement strand
TCTCTGACCTGGCGAAGATGGGGCCGACCTCCAGATTCAGGAACTCGGCGTAGAGCTCGGGCGGTACGCCGATGTCGGCCAGGTAGAGCTCGCCTACGTGGGAGCGGACCGCCGGTGCCCGCAGACCCACCTTGGGCAGGGCCAACGTCAGCGTCGCGCTCGCGCGGATGGCGGGGTCGAAGGTTCGGCCCGTCGTCGTCTCCACGCCCGAGGGGGTGTCGAGGGCCAGGATGGGTGTGCGCTGCGCGTTGGCCCACCGGATGAGGTCGGCGGCGGGGCCGCGCGGCGGCCCCGAGAGACCGTAGCCAATGAGACCGTCGATGATGAGATCGACCTGCTCTGTATCCTCCGCTTCGGTCAGGATGGGCACCCCCACCCGCCGCAAGATTTCCAGCTGATGTTGGGGCACGCCGTCGAAGGCCTCTGGCGGTCGCGAGAGGAAGATCTGGACCGCCGCGCCCCAGCCGTGAAGGCGACGAGCGCAGACCAACGCTCCCCCGCCGTTCCCGCCCCGTCCGGTCAGCACCACGATCCGCTTCCCGGTGGGCGCTCCGCCGAGAAAGCGGCTCCGGGCGAGGGCCGCCAGGTGCCGACCTGCGTTCTCCATCATCTGGATGAGCTCGATGTGGTAGTCCTCCACCATGGCTCGATCTGCCTCGCGCATCTGCTCGGTGGTCAGGAAGGGGATGTCGCCAGGTGCCAGGTGCTCTTTCATGGGTCCCCCTTTCATTTGTGCTGGTTATCCCTTCCGCAGACCGGATATTACCCTCTCATCTAGATTATAAGGCGGGTACTTGAGAGTACAACCAGGTTAGAGAAGCTGGTGGTCAGTTGGTGCAATCCATACCTCTCGATATTGAGGCGCCTAGAGATCGGATTTTTCCGAATACTCCGGTGTCGGTCGCTTGCAGCAACGCAAGGAGACTGCTTGTTACTCCTTGGGGACGAAATGCGATTTGCCATCATACAGGGGAGGCTTATAATGATCTCCCGACGTTCAATCATATCGACTATATTCATTTGACCTGCTCTTGCGGGGATGGGATTATTGGATGGACAAGGAACGGTTTACTATATTGTCTTTGTTGCTGTTGGGGTTGTTGCTGGTGGGTGGAGCGATGCTCTACACGGCGGTCCACTCTTCTGCAGATCCTGTTACCCCCACGGGGGTGGCGCTTCTGCCCGTCACTCCTTCGGTCACTCAATCCCCTACCCATACGCCGAGTCCTACGGAGACGGTCCCTCCTACCTGGACGCCCACTTTCACCCCCTCCGCGACACCCACGTGGACGCCCACGCCCAGTCCTACACTCACGCCCTCTCTGACACCTACGCCCCTCCATCCCCTGCGACCCACCGCCGATTACATCCGCATCACCGTCACGCCTCACCCCTCGGCCACTTTGCCTATCCCCACACCGGTTCCCCGGCAGTCTATCTCCAATGACGCTGTGACCATCCTGCTGCTGGGCAGCGATCAGCGCCCCGACTGGAACGACTGGCATACCGATGCTATTCAGTACGTGGTTGTCTATCCCGACATTCCCTCGGTCGCCATGCTCTCCATCCCCCGCGATCTCTACGTCTACATCCCCAACTTCTGGATGAGCCGCATCAACTTCGCCGATATGTATGGTACGGTCTACAACTACGATGGGGGCGGCTTTGGCCTCTTCAACCAGACGTTGCTCTACAACCTGGGTATCACGGCCGACCACTACGTCAAGGTGAACTTCGATGGGCTCATTGGTCTGGTGGATGCGATGGGGGGCATTGACGTGCCCGTCCACTGCCGCCTGGCCGATCACTGGCCCTACCCGGACGAGAATGGCGAGTATCCCTGGCTGGAATTGGAGCCCCGCATCCACCACATGGATGGGGAACTGGCCCTCTGGTACTCGCGCTCGCGCAAGACCACCAGCGTCTTCTCCCGCGAGGAGCGGCAGCAGCAGGTGCTGGAGGCGATGTGGCGTAAGGCCAAGCAGGCCAATCTGCTGGAGGCCGCGCCCTCCGTCGACGAGCAGTGGAACTACCTTTTCGATACGAATATGGGGGTGGGGAATATCCTCAACATGGCGGTGGTGGCCGCCCGCCTCGATCCCATGAACGTCTACTATTACAACATTGGGTACGGTGAGGTGGAGTATTTCGTGACCCCCTACGGCGGGAGTGTTTTCCTGCCTCATTGGAACGAGATCGAGCCTGTGGTCAATAGCGTCCTCGCGAGGCCCTCTTCACAGCGGGCGACCCAGTCCGCCATCCCCGTAGAGGTCTGGAACGGGACCACGCTCCCCGATCGCGATCTGCTGGCTGCCGATACTCTCATCCACCGGGGCTTCAATCCCATCGTGGGCGAGCCCGACCGCCGTGACTACGCCGAGACCCAGATCGTCTTCTTCGGCGGCACGACGAAGGGGAGCGGTCTCTCCTTCCTGCAGTCCATCTTCCGCGTCGATCAGCAGCACGTCATAACCGTGGAGGAGCCCGAACGGGACGTGCGCTTGCGTCTCATCCTCGGCGCCGATTATGATCCCTGTCGATGAAGTGTTTCCACTGGAAAACCACAAAGGCACAAAGTACACCAAGGAAGTTATTGTGAGATCTTATCAATTTGTGGAGGTGTTATCGTGAGCAAGGCGAGCAGCAGCAAGAAGCCCATTCGGCTCTTCAAATCGGACTTTCTGGAGTTCTTTACCCACATCAATCCCATGGTTGTGTTGATCATCTGGCTGCCCGTGACCGGTTACTTTCTCTACCGCGCCCTCTCTACGCGACCGGCAGGGATCTCGGCCCTCTACATTCCCATCTTCTTCGGCGTGGGTCTCTTCGTCTGGACCCTGGCAGAGTACAGCCTCCACCGTTTCGTTTTTCACTTCAAGCCGCGCACACCCTGGCAGGAACGTCTCTCCTTTCTCTTCCACGGGGTACATCACGCCCAACCCATGAGCAAGAGCCGTCTGGTGATGCCTCCGGCCGTGAGCATCCCCCTGGCGGGCCTCTTCTACGTGGGGTTCTGGGGGGTGCTGGGACAGGTTCTGGGAAAGGGCCACTGGATCGCCCCCCTCTTCTCGGGCTTTATCTTCGGCTATCTTGCCTACGATATGCTCCACTACAGCATTCACCACTTTCGCATTCGCGGGGGGTACCTGCAGCAGGTACGCCTCCATCACATGCGCCATCACGGTGCGACGCCCGACATTCGCTTCGGGATCACCACGAGACTCTGGGATCGGGCCTTTGGCACCTTCCCAGGGGAGGATTAGGGCGATAAGCAGACAAAGCTCTCCTTCTACCGTGTCATCTTCCGATCCCGCCGCATCAGATTTCCGCACCGGTGACGTTACCCTCGTCGCCGCTGCCCATTGGAGCCACGACACCTATACCGCTTTCCTGCCTCAGCTGCTCCCCGAGCTTATGAGCACGTTGAGTTTCTCTACCGCGCAGGGCGGCCTCCTCACTACCTTCCTGCAAGGCCCTTCTCTGATCCAGCCTCTCTTCGGTTACCTGGGCGAGCGGATCAACCTACGCGCTGTCGTCATACTGGCACCCGCGCTGACGGCGGTAGCCATGAGTCTGCTGGGCGTCGCGCCGAGCTACGCTATGCTGGCGCTATTGCTCGTCATCGCCGGTTCCAGCTCTGCCCTCTTTCACGCCGTCGTCCCCGTTCTGGCGGGGGACCTTTCAGGCGGGAGCCTGGGAAAGGGTATGGGCTTCTGGATGGTGGGGGGTGAGCTGGGACGGATGCTGGGACCGCTCATCGCAGCCGGTGGCATCGCACTTCTGGGCCTCAAGGGTCTGCCCTGGCTGATGGTCGGTGGCCTCCTGGCCTCACTCTTGCTCTCATTGCGTTTCCGGCGTGTGCCCGTCGTCGTGACCCCGGCAACAACACAGACCTTGGACTGGAAGGGCGCTCTCCTTGCCATGCGGCCCCTCGCATTGCCTCTCCTGGGCCTGCTCATCGCCCGCGCCTTCATGACCTCGGCGCTGTTGACCTACTTTCCTACCTTTCTTCAGGACGAGGGGATGGGCAACCTGCGGTCGGGCATTTACCTATCCGTGCTTCAATTTGCGGGTGTCGTTGGGGCCCTCATAGGAGGTCGGGTGAGCGACCGCCTGGGACGCAAGCGGATACTCGCTCTGGCCCTCGCCACCACTTCCCTCCTCATGTTTGCCTTTCTCGCTGTGCCAGAGTGGGGGCGGGTGCCCCTGCTCCTGCCGCTGGGATTCGCCTCCCTCTCCATCACTCCGGTGCTCATGGCCTTCGTGCAGGAGAGCTTCCCTGAGAACCGTACGCTGGCAAACAGTATCTACATGGGGACGGGTTTCCTCATCCGCGCGGGCATCGTCTACGTCGTGGGGCTCCTGGGGGATGCTTTGGGGCTCCGTGCGGCCTTCACCATCTGCGCCGGCGTCACTCTCGTTGGCCTACCTTTCATCATCTGGCTGCCGGTGCGAAAAAGCTAGCGGCGTTGCCCTTGGTGGTGAATTTTTCATCTCCAGCCCTCCACTAGCCCGCAGGGCCGCTCCAGTTGCATGTCGAAGATACGCCCCACCGTGCTCCACCCTTCGACCACGTTGAACTGCTCCGCCAGCACCTCGACCATCTCTTCGGGCGCCGGGTCGATGCCCAGCGCGCGGCCCCGGCGCGCCATCCAGTCGCGCGCCAGCGCCCGCACGCCGTCGAGGGTGTAGCGCCCCGGTGGCAGACGCTCCGTTCTGCCCTCCTCCACTATCTGGAGTAGCTGCCGCTCGGTATCGACGTGGAGCGTCGTGGTGAAGGTGGTGCGGGCCACCGCCGCGCCGAGGGCGTTCGCCACGGGTGCGTAGGGAGGGATGGTAGAGGCTGCGCCCAGTCGCTCGGCGAGGGACGGTACCACAGCGTGGGCCGCTGCCCCTATGCCTACCAGCAGGTCGGGATGGCGCTTCCCCTTCCGGCGCAGCTCCCACAGTCGGTAGACGGGCTCTCGACGCCAGGCGTGGAACATGGCCTCCACACCCGCCTCGATGCGTGCCAGGGCCTGTTCTACGACTGCCGTCGCCACTTCGTCGGGTGCACCTATCCCCGCCAGGGAGGCCCGCGCCTTCTGTTCGTCGCCCACCTCCGTCCACCCCAGGACGCGGAGGGCGTCGGTGAGGGTGGGGGCTGGGCCGCCGAGACAGGCCGCCATTCCCGCTCTTGAGTCGAGGAGGGTGATCTCGCCATCCCGCCGCGCGACGGTGCTATCGCCGCCTACAGGCATCGAACGGACAGCGAAGGCCCGCGTCGGCAGCGCCATCCCCTCCAGAGAGGCACCCTGTGAGGCCAGTAGGGGCTCACCGTCGAGGATGAGGGCCAGGTCGGTAGTGGTGCCGCCCACGTCCACGACGACGGAGGTGGCGCCCGAGGGGCGGAGGGCCAGCGCGCCCAGGGTGCTGGCCGCCGGTCCGGAGAAGATGGATTGTAGCGGCGCTTCCCCGGCGGCCTCCAGCGGCAGAGTGCCGCCGTCGGCCTTGAGCACGACGATGGGAGAGGTGAGGCCCCGTTGGGCCAGGGCCGCGCGCAGGTCGTCGAAGAAGGTCTGGTAGGGATCCGCTACCGCGAGGGTGAGCGCCGTGGCAACGGCGCGGCGGGGGAAGTTCAACTGCGCCGCGACGGTGTGCCCGGTACGAAGGATCCAGTCTGGATGCATCGCCCGCGCCCGCTGCGCGACCGTCTCCTCGTGGGCGGGGTTGCGCGGGGAGAACTTGCCCACGATGGCCAGTCGCTGGTGATCTTCGCCGGCTATCTCGTCGAGCGCGTCATCCAGGGCTTGATCGTCCAGTGGCGCTGTCTCCCGTCCCCGGAAGTCGATGGCGCCGCCGACGACCCAGGTGGGACCTGGCAGCCGGTAGGATTGGGGATCGCGGCCCGGTCCGGGGATGAGCAGCAGCGCCACCTCGGGGGTCCGGCCCAGCGCCAGCAGGTTGGTGATGAGCGTGGTACTGAAGGCGACGCGCGTCACCTCCTCTGGGGACACTTCCGCCAGGACGCCGTCCAGGGCCGCGAGGAGCGATGCCTCCAGGCGCTCTGGTTGGGTGGGATGCTTGGCCGTGGCGACGACCTCGCCACCGCGCACCGCCACGGCGTCGGTGAAGGTCCCGCCCACGTCGACGCCGATGAGGAGCGGAAACTCGCCTTTGGGTTTGGCGTTCAATCGAGTCTCCCGTTTCATTGTCTCCTCCTCTGTGCTCACCCCTTTGAGTGTCCTTTCTTCTTTTCGCTCCCAGCCCCAGTGCCCTTTGCGACAGGCTACGCACTCTCGGGGGCGGTTGCGCGGGAACTAATTCTTCAACAAACTCTTAGGTGAAAAATATCTAGATCTCTATCACCGGGTAGGTGCTACCCCCATGGGGGAAGGCGAGGACGTCAGCCTGCGGGCACCGCCCCTCCGCTTTCTCCAGCGCTTCGGCGGGTGATTCCACGAATTCGACGAAGGGCAGGCCCGAACGGGCTTCGGCAGGGATAGTGGGAGCGTAGACGTAGATGTGGCAGTGTCGCATCGCCTGGAGTGCGAAATAGAGGTAGAAGCGCTCGTCGTCGGGCATGGAGCCCAGCTTCACCCTGGGGATGATCTCCACGAGCAGGGGCGCGACGATGCGCAATCCTCGGGGACCGAGGGGTAATTTGCGATCCGCCAGTCCGAAGACACCCAACCCCTCCTCCGCTCGCATGAGCACGATGAGGACGCCGCCCTTGCGCACGGCGCGGATGGTGTTCGCTATGGATTTGGCCCCCTGGCGGAGGTCCTGATCCATGGGATAGGAGTCGGCGATGACGACGTCGGCGGGTGCGGCCACGGGCACGCCGTAGATGCGCCTGCTCACCTCGGCACCGGCGCGGTGAGCTGCGATGGGATGGCCCGCGACGACGTGCACCACCTCCATCTGGCTGTTGAGCACGGCGTTGACGATGAAGACCGGCGCCTCGACCATCCCCGCCGCCTCTTCGAGATCCAGGCGCATGGCGTTGTGCTCGATGGGCTGTCCCACCATGTTAAAGGTGTCGGCCCGGCAGTTGAGGACGTGGTTGTGGCTCACCGTCTCCTGGCCCGCCACGCCGGGCACAATATTCTTGTAACCGCCGCCGAAACTGGCGATGAGGTGGGGCTCGATGCAGCCGATGGAGAGGACGAGGTCGGCCTCCGCGACGGTGCGGTTGACGTAGACGGGCGTCCCGCGCTCCGTCGTGCCCAGGTGGACGAGGCGCTCGGCATCGTCACAGGCGTGGTTCTCCCAGCGCAGCCCTTCGAGGGTGGAACCGGCGCGCCGTGCCACCTCCTCATCGCGCATGGGGCGGTGGACGCCCAGGGCGGTGACCAGGGTGATGGCGTCGCGGGCTACGCCTGCGGCCTCCAGTGTCTCCAGGACGGTGGGTAGAATCCGGGCGACGGGGGTGGGGCGGCTGTCGTCGTCGATGACCACGGCTATTCGCCCGGCTTTTCCCGCCATCTCCTGCACCAGCTCGGCGATGGTGGGCGAGCCGATGGGGTTCACCAGGGCGCGCCGGATCTCGGACGTCGTGTCGACAACGCCGGGCTCGGGGTGGGGTTCGAGGATGTCCTTCAGGTTCCAGCGCTGTGGCAGGGTCAGGTGGAGACTATCCTGGCCCCAGGGTAGGGTGAGGGACTTGGTTGTCATGGCTCTGTACCTCCGTTCTGGACGTGATCTGTGAGATGATCTAGCTCTCTAATCCACTGCATGTAAGCGGTGACCTTGCGGTCGGTCTCCTCAGGGTAGTCAAATCCATGTTCCCGGGCGAGGGCGCGCCCCAGCTTGCGAACCAGATCCAGGGTGGCGAAGAGCGCCCGCCAGTGATCCTCGAAATCCGCACCGGCGAAGGTCCGCTCGTAGTCGGCCCAGGTGTCGGGATCGAGGTACTCGTGGAACCAGCGACCGTAGATCCCTGTATTGACAGGCTCCTCGTGGTTCATGGCGATATACCACTCGATGAGGGGCTGGAGCTTGTCGTAGCGGATGGTCCCATCCAGCATGCGCCTGGCGTAGTTCAATTCCCCCCGGCGCAGGGCCTTTGCCACGTAGACGATGTCCCACCAGAAGGCGTTCATGCGGGAGTCAAAGGCTTCCGCCGTCGGAGGTTGAATGAGGTGTTGCGAATAGGTGGGTTCCGGCAGCGCGTCCGCCGTCCCGTCCTTGTCCAGCAGGATCTGATAGCCGTTGCCGAGGTTATCACTTGCATCAGGGGGCAGCGCTGTAACCTGAAAGTCGATGCGCGTGCCGTCCTCGTAGAGCACCAGCTGGGTCACCCACGCTTCGTCGGCGGTGGGTTGGGGCGTTGAGGGCCAGCGGACCATGATCTCGCCGAACTCGCGTACCCAGGCGTCGTTCTGCACGAAGGGGGCGGCGTTGCGGACGAAAACTTCAACGTCGTAGTCGGACAGGCGGTCGGGGCTGCGATAGGGGTTGGCCCGGGAGCTGGTGAGGATCATGACTCTCACGTTAGGTCGCGCTTCTCCCCAGCGCTGGAGTTGATGAAGAACCTCTCGTTCGGATCTCATGGGTGACCTCTCTTGTACGAGATGCTTGGGATGTGTTTCAAGATGGAGTATAGGCATATTCTGTTCAACCGTCAATTCTCTGGAGCGTTGCTGTCTCTGGACTTCGATTTGCCAACCTTCGATACCATTGCATCCGACCCAGATCCTCCTATAATGGATATAGTGGGGATCAGGTTCACCTCTGGATTGACCGAGTCGCACGTATCTCTTGACTCGCCTTACGTCGAGGATTGCTTCTCGGACCCCATACTGCTTGTCATCGTCCACTACCGCTTATGAGCGCTATCCATATCTTTTCACCTTGAGGGGAGGTGAAGAATGGTTTGAATCCTATTAAGTCAGCAACCTTGGCTTCACAAGGATCCATCATTCCAACAAGTAAAAGGAGGACACGATGCGACAGCAGTACACCCGATTCTGGTTGAGTATTCTCGTCGCTTTTGCCTGTCTGGGCTTTGCCGTTGGTGCTCTTGCTTCTGCCTCACCCAAGGAGGGGCGGGCATTGGAAGGCACCGCGGAGCTCACACCACCGCCCTTTGTCTCCCTGCCGGATGAGGATATGGTCGAAGATTCGACCTCTACCGATGGGGTTGACCCGCATCCACGGGCCAGTTTCGCGGATCAACCGCACAGCTACCCGCCCCCGCTCCACTCCGCCGGGGCCGGAGACGTCATGGAGGTTTTCACGAATACCTGGTCGTGGTCTACATTGGGTATGGTCTACGATCCCGTCCGTAACCACGTCCGCTACGCGCACGAAAGTGTCAGCACTACCATCTACGATGTATCCTACGCCGGTCCTCACATCGTGCTGGGTAGCCTCACCCTCTCCAACCTGAACTCCGGCTGGCCCCCGAACCTCAATAATCGTACGGGCGCCGGTTATGATGCTTCAACGGATACCTACTTCCTGCCCGACTATAACGGTGACCTGAGTAACGCGGACGACAACATCGTTGAGATTAACCCTATGGGCACCATCTTGAACGTCTGGGAGATGGACGATGAGGTCGGCAGCAACGACAGCGCCGACGGTTCCGAGATCGACGGTATCATCGACATTGCTGTGGTTCCTGGAAGTCCGACCCGTTATTTCGCCTCGGCTGCCTACGATGGGAGTGTCGTCTACGAGATCGTTCTCACCAGGACAGGCACCCTGTGGACCCCGAACAGCTGGTCCACGGTGATGACCTGCACGGTCCCGGGCCTCACCGATACCCTGGGTATTGATTACGACGCCTTCAACAACGTCCTCTACCACTCTGACTGGGACAGTGAGAAGATCGTGGTGACCGATCTGAGTTGCAATGTCCTGGATACTCTCATCTGTCCCAGCACCGCCGGGTATAACAGCGGCGTGACCTTCGTCGAGGGCAGTTGGCCCCCAGAGATCTGGGTGACCAATTTCACCGATGACCAGACCACCCGTTGTGAGGCCGTGGGCGCCAACCCGACGGCCATCACCTGGGATAAATGGATCGATACCGTGCCCTGGAACCCGACCTTCGTCCACACCGCTGAGACCTCTGATACTGTCACGGTGGTCGACGTGGTTACTGCAACGGTACCTCTCAGCCTTCTGGAGCGTTGGGATCCCCAACACCTGCGCTTGAGCAGCTGGTCGGTGGAGCCTAACGTCGGTACTATCGTGACGAGTTTGAGCACCTTGCGTTGGGACGTCCCCCCCTTCCCCCAGGTTGTCACCGTGACCAAGAGCTATCACGTCGAGCCTTCCACCTGGACCTCGACGTTGCTTTCCGAGACGCTGTGGCTGAATGGCAACCTTCACGCTGATCGTCCCGTGGTCATCGAAAAGCGCCAACCTATTCTTTCCCTCAATAGCGTCTACGCAACCCCGGTACTTCCGGGAACCATCGCTACCTATACCCTCCACTACGAAAATACGGGTGGGTACGAGAACAACGTTGCCGTCAGCAGCACCTTTCCCATCACAGCCCCCTTCCGTCACGCCATACCCGCTCCCCAACAGGTGGGGCCGGGTGGACGGTGGGCCAAATGGCTTGTTGGTAACCTTGCCGGAGGCGATATTGGCGTGATCGATGTTCTCGTGGAGGTATTGCCCACCGCGGTACCCTCTCAGACTCTCAGCGTTCACAGCGTGATCCTCAATCATCTTAACGAGGCGCAGGACGAAGCCTTTGTCAATTATCACGTCGAACCTCCGCCTCCCGTGGTCTGGGACTGGGAGAAGAGGATCAACGGCATACCGTGGGAACCTGACCTCCTGGTAACTGCCGAGACCTCGGATACCATTCAGGTGGTCGAGGAGGTGAACACGCCCGCCGACTTCACGCTGCTCGAGTTCTGGGATGACGAACGGCTGGATCTTATCGATGTGGCCTGGGAGGGGGGCACTCCGGTGGATATTCCGGGCGGTCTGGCTTGGGAGGTGCCCGCCGGGACGCCCATGCCCGTAGTGATGACCAAGACTTTCCACGTCCAAACCTGCACCTGGCTGGAGACGTTGCTGTGGGAAGAGCTCTGGGTGGATGGGCAGGAGGTCGCCCATCGTCCGGTGCCAGTGTGGAAGATACCGTCCGAACTCTGGATCGACGGCGACTACGCGAGCGAGATCTATCCGGGGCTTGAGGTGAGCTTTATGCTGCACTACGGCAACACCGGTGGCTACGAGAGCCAGGTCTGGATCACCAATACCTTCCCCGTCGAGGCGCCCTTCGTGGCTTCGAATCCGCCGCCTACGGCTTCCGACCCGCAAGGGCTCTGGGCCCGCTGGGATGTGGGATCTCTCTCGCGTGACGATGTGGGATTCATCGACGTCACTGTCGCCATCACCGCCGGTCTACCGCCTTCCACAAGCATTCCCATCTATGACTACATCTACGATCACGCGGGTGCCGAGCGGGATTGGACCGAGATTGTTTATCACATCCGCCCGCCGGAGTGGCATAAGTTGGTGAACGGCGAGCCCTGGCACGAGGGACTTGAGGTGATCGTGGAGACGGGAGATATCTTTGAGGTCGAGGACATTGTCGTCGGTCACTTCAACACCAACCTCGTTGAGTTCTGGATCCCGGAACACCTGGAGATCGTTGAGTTCGTACCAAGTCATGGGATAGTTATCACAACCCCACACAGTCTGGAGTGGATAGTTCCGCAGAGCGCGCCGGAGGTGGTGTCGCTGTTCAAGCGCTTCCGGGTCAGGGAGTGTGCATGGACGCACACTCCGCTCCACGAAGAGCTCTGGGTTGAGGGTGACCTGTGGCACGAGAAGCCCGTTGTTGTCTTCAAGCCTCCCGCCGAACTCCATCTCGACGCTGCGTACCCGCCGGAGGCCCAGGCCGGGGAGCGTATCACCTACACCCTGGCATATGGGAACCTGGGTGGCTATGAGAGCCGTGCCTGGGTCACCAGTACCTTCCCGGTGGAAGCACCTCTCATCGGCGCCGTGCCGCTCCCCGATGGTCAGGATCCTCTGGGGCGGTGGGCCTGGTGGGACGTGGGGGATCTGGCGACCGATGAGGGTGGAGCCCTGGACGTCAGCGTTATGATCTCTTCTGCGCTCCAACCCGGCGAATTGGTTCACATCCAGAACTACGTCTACGATCACGTGGATATTGAGCGTGTCTGGACCCCCATTACGCTCACGGTGCAGACC
>JBNGDR010000029.1:0-12224 GCA_049975685.1 Anaerolineae bacterium | reverse complement strand
TCGACAATATCCTTGCGGATAACCGAACGTCCCACCACCTCACCCTCCAGATTCCAGGGCACGGCGTACTGCGCAGGATCGCCACTTGCGGCGGCCTTGACAGCCTCAACGATGGGATGATATCCGGTACAACGACAAATGTTCCGCACCAGTGCCTTCCGTATGTCGTCCTCGCTTGGGGAGGGATTCTCGTCCAGAAGGGCCTTGGCGGCGAGAAGCATGCCCGGAGTACAGAAGCCACACTGCACGGCGTCGTAGCGAATGAAAGCTTGTTGCAAAGGATGTAGATCCTCCTCGCTACCCAGCCCTTCAACGGTCAACACCTCGCAGTCTGCCACGTCGGCCAGCCGAGTCTGGCACGCTAGTCTGGGCTTTCCATCCACAAGAACCGTACAGGCTCCACAATGGCCCGTACCACAACCATTTTTGACACCCCAGAGACCGAGATCGTCCCTCAAGACGTCCAAGAGGGTCCTAGTCTCACTGTCGGCAAGACGTACCTGCCTACCATTGACCACCAGTTCCACGGATCCGAATTCTTCCTTTGACATATCCACCATCCTGTAGATTTCAATACATTCAATAAGAGAACTCTCACCTCAAATACGTAAGGATTACAACTAAACCCAGTTAAAACACTATCTATGAAGACTTGGCCTTGTCGCTCTGTGTCTCCACGTGATCCTCAGAGATTGTGCCTGTACATTCCACCGGATTGACGTCATCCCAGGTTATCGCGGAGGAACCTCGCACGCAGAGGCAGACAGGGAAACAAGCCTGCACCCGGTCCTCGTAATCCCGTTCACCACTCAGGAACTCCAGCAGAATCTCCGCTGCGCGATGACCCAGCTCATAGGAACGCTGGTTAACTGAAGAGATCTCAGGAGTAGTGAGTAGAGAGAGACGGGTGTCACCATATCCGATAACGGCAATATCCTCAGGGACGCGCAATCCGCGCTCGGCTATGCACTTCATCGCACCCGCAGCCATAAGGTCATTGGCACAGATGATACCATCGACTTCCTGCTCGATGAGACGAGGAACCTGACGTTGAGCTTCCTCGAAGGTAAATTTGGCCTCAACGATGAGGTTCTCATCGATCTCATATCCCACTTCAAAGAGGGCCTGGTTGTAGCCTCGAAGCTTCACAATGGAATCGATGTAATCGACACCCCGACCCAGAACGAGTCCGATCCGGTGTCTCCCCTGTTTCAACAGGCTAGAGGTCGCCAGATAGGTACCAAACTGGTGATCGGAGAAGACCTCCGGAATCGTCGAGGTCCCAAAGGCCCGGTTGAGGAAAACGATCTTCAAGCCCATGTCAATGAGGTGAAGGATGTGTTCTTCCTCATGACCGGCGTCACGGGGTGGGTTCATGAAAACCGCACCATCGTAACGTTTCTGCACCAGGGTTTCACAGAGCGCCTGCTCATTTTCAAGGCGGCTCATGGTGGGGAAAACAGAGTAGGTGTAACTGGATTGCTCAAAAATCGGTACCAATCCAGAGACAATCTCCCCGAAGAGCGGATTCTCGAGGGTGGGAACAACGACAGCCACAGAACTTGTGGCCCCCTTGCGGAGGGAACGAGCGACAAGATTAGGTTGGTACCCCACTTCTTGAACAGCCGCCTGGATGGCCGCCTCGGTCTCAGGTTTCACGGAGAGCTTACCCGATAGATAACGCGAGACGGTGGAGACGTTGACCCCAGCCAATTTAGCAACTTCTCGGATAGTGCCTCGTTTTTTCGGCATAGTCATCCTTTATCTCAAATTAAGCAAACGATTGCTAAAAATCACTATATTTACTCACTATTCAAAGTCACATGATGATAATTGAGGACTCAAGAGAGTTTAAGAACGGCGCATTACTCTCTCAAAGAACCAAAAAGGGCAGAATTGAGCCCCCAAGGCGTACTGAGGGCCTCGAAAGGGAGCTATAATGAGGTTCATAACAACGTACGGTTCCTGTGATGACATCTTTCTCTATTATAGGGTTTACACAACCGTTTGTCAAGACCCAAAAAGACGATTCGTAAATCTCGGGTTGCTCGCTGCTCTCATTTCGGGTATACTCACTGCACTTGTTAAATTCACTAGCCAAGGATCCTGACATCACATGCACCCTTATAAAATCATCCTTAATCCCATCTCTGGACGGGGGACGGGCAAAGATTCCGATCCCCTTATCAAGCGCCATCTGGCGGATCTGGGGCTTGATTTTGACATAGTCTGGACCGAACGCCCCTGGCACGCTGCCGAGCTGGCCTTCCAAGCTGCCCAGGATGGCTACGACGTTGTGGTCGCTGCCGGAGGCGATGGAACTGTCAATGAGGCAATCAACGGGCTCATGCGCGCCCGACAGGAGGGGCGCGACGGTATCCCCGCCCTCGGTGTGCTCTGCGTGGGCCGGGGCAACGACTTCGCCTTCGGCTGTGGCATCCCTCGTGATCTGGCAGCCGGGTGCGAGACGTTGGCCCAGGGTAAGCGTTGCGCCATCGACGTGGGATACGTCTCTGGCGAAGGTCTCACCCGCTCCCGCTACTTCGGTAACGGCGTAGGCATCGGCTTTGACGCCGTCGTGGGCTTCGAATCTCTCAAACTTAAACGGCTTCACGGCTTCGCCTCCTATCTGGTGGCGGCCCTCAAGACTATCTTCCTCTACGACCGGGCCCCACAGGTACGCATCGAATGCGATCATCGCAGCACCACCCTGCCCGCGCTTCTGGTCTCCATCATGAATGGGCGACGGATGGGCGGGGGCTTCATGATGACCCCCGGCTCCCTGATGGACGATGGCCTCTTCGATCTCTGCATTGGCGAGGAGGTGAATCGCCTCCGTATCCTCACCCTCATCCTTCAGGTAATGATGGGCAACCACACCAACCAACGCCCCATTACCATGGAACGAGCCCGGCGGGTCACCGTCACTGCCCTGCGAGGGACGCTGCCCGCTCACGCCGATGGAGAGTTGCTATGCACGGAAGCACAGCGGATGAGCATGGAGCTATATCCCGCCCAGATGGAAGTACTCTGCGCCCCGCAACAAGAGAACCTTCCGTGAATTTTCCCACCCGGACAGTCACCGCCTTTATTAAAGGACTGACCAATCTCCTCTGCCGCGTGTACGACGCCGAGTTGGCAAAGGTGCCGCAGACGGGTCCCCTCATCATCGTTGCCAATCACATCAACTTCCTGGAGGTCCCCGTCATCTACACCCGCCTCTACCCCCGGCGGATGGAAGGGCTCGCCAAGGCCGAGGTCTGGAATAATCCGATCTTGGGCCTACTCTTCAACCTGTGGGGTGGCATCCCGTTACAACGGGGGAAGGCCGATCTGGGAGCTTTACGGCAGGCACTGGAAGCTCTCGAGAACGACAAGATCCTGGCCGTGGCTCCGGAGGGAACCCGTAGCCACCACGGACGCCTACAACGGGGCAGGCCCGGCGTGGTGACATTGGCCCTGCATAGTGAGGCCCCTCTGCTCCCTATGGCCTATCACGGGGGCGAGAAGTTCTGGGAAAACCTGTTACATCTGCGGCGCACCGATTTCCACGTCGCTGTGGGCGATCCCTTCTATCTCGACCCCGGGCAAGCCAGGGCCAGCCACGAGATAAGGCGCAAGATGACTGACGAGATCATGTATCAGATCGCCGCCCTGCTTCCGGCCGACTACCGGGGGCACTATGCTGATCTCAATAAAGCCACCGAGAACTTTCTCCGCTTCCCAACCGGCTCCAACAGCAACCTGCGACGTGCATAGAGGTAACTCCCTAAAGATTCTGAAGCATAAGATACCCTGGTTACATTTGCTCGTATGAGTGAAAGAGCCAGCGCATCCGACCCAGGCATACCAGACCTGAAGCCCGACTTGGTGATCCAGTAGAAAGAACTCAAAAAATCCTCAGCCCGGGCGATTTCCAACAACCTGCCTCCGTGGTAAAATCAGAGGTAAGAATAACGTGATCAGGTCAATACAACGTAGACTGGTACTGCTTCAAAACGTCGCGCCTTCACAACCAAAGCTGGGGCCGGTCCAATCGCTTAAAGGTGTTCCATGGACTTGCGCTATACACCATATCTTGTGCCAGTCGCAATCATTACCCTTGCGGCTATCCTGTTAGTTATTCACGTCTGGCAACGTCACCGCACGGCCCCAGGTGCCAAGGTCTTCATAGCAATGGGTATCATGGGCATCGAATGGCTCATCAGTTACAGTCTCTGGATGATGAGCTTCGACCTCTCCCAGAAATTATTCTGGACCCAGGCAAGCTACATAGCCGTAGTCTCCCTGCCAGTGTTGTGGCTTATCATCGCCTATCGCTACACGGAGCAACGACTACATCTGACCAAACTACATCTGGTCCTACTCTGCGCCATCCCTCTCACAACCCTGATCTTGAGCTGGACTAACAGCAGTCATGAGCTGATCTGGCGAGAGATTCTCTACTACCAACAAGATACCGTATTGCTCTCCAGGACTAGCTATGGGCCCTGGTTCTGGGTTCACACAGCCTATTCCTATCTCCTGCTCCTGATAGGGAGTATGCTACTGGTGATCAAAGCTATGCGAAGCCGTCACCCTTGGCGAACCCTGACACTTCTGGGTGCAATTATCGCGCCCTGGGTAGCAAGCATTCTGGACATCCTCAAGTTGGAAGCCGTGCCGAGGATAGAGATGACAGCGGCAGCCTTCACATTGAGCGGCATCGCCATGACGTGGGCCCTCTTTCATTTTCGCCTCTTCGACCCCATTCCACTGGCAAGAGAACAGCTCATTGAAGCTCTATGCGACGGCGTCATCGTCCTCGACCACCAGAACCGGCTCGTCGACCTCAACCCCCAGGCTGAAGCCCTTATCGGACAGATACTATCTATGAGCAATAGACAACGGGCTGAGGAGATCCTCGCCCCCTACCCGGAGCTACTTCAGCTCGCTCTGACTCCGGGCGAGAAACACACCGAGATCAAACTAGTCAAGGACAGTGATGACCGCTTTTACGATGTACAGGCCATACCTCTCCACGATGAGGACAAAACGTTCGTTGGACAACTCCTGATCCTCCACGATATCACCCAGCGCAAACGGGCCGATAGAGCACTACAGGTAGAGCGAGCGAAGAGCCGGGAGATCCTGAATCGTCGCGACGCTATCCTGGAAGCCGTGAGCTTTGCAGCGGCGAATCTCCTGGGGGAAGCAGCCTGGGAGCAGAGTGTCACGGAAGCACTGGAGCATCTGGGAAATGCTACCAGAGTGAGTCGGGTGTACATCTTCGAAGGCGGTGGAACTGAGGACAGACACGCAACGGTCAGCCAACGCTTCGAGTGGGTCGCACCGGGTATTGAGCCTCAGCTGACAAACCCTCATCTCCAGAACCTCCCTTACCGGGAGATAGGCTTCGAACGCTGGTGGAAGGTATTACGAGAGAATCGAGCTCTCTACGGACATGTGCGGGAGTTTCCCCGGGTAGAACGCGAGATTCTGGAACCTCAAAGCATCAAGTCCCTTCTAATCGTCCCCATCTTCGTCGCAGGTAACCTCTGGGGATTCATCGGCTTTGATGAATGCACCGCCGAACGGAATTGGTTACCGGTGGAGATCGAAACTCTGAAGCTCGCCGCCGACACTATAGGCTCCGCTATCCGCAGACGACAAATCGAAGAGGAGTTGCGGGAGAGTGAGCGTTACCTGGCCCTGCTAAACGAGATCACTCGCGCAGCTCTTGACACACCGGACCTCACCGCTATGTTGGAGACGCTGGCGGAGCGTATGGGCACTCTTTTTGACGCCGACAACTGTTACGTCACGCTCTGGGACGAAGTACGCGGCGCAGCGATACCGACGGCAGCCTTTGGCGAATGGAGTTCACAATACCGGGATCTCGCACCTGTATCCGATGAACCCACAATCACCGAGTCAGTGCTGGCAGTCGGACACCCGCTGGTCATTCCCAACCTTCACAGCTCTCCCCTCATCAATCCTCGATTCTTGAGGGGGATCTCAGATCGCACCCTCCTTGCTCTACCCCTCGTCGCTGCCAGACGCAGATTGGGCGCCGTGCTTATTACGTTCAATAACGAACGTACCTTTACCCCCCAGGAGATAAAACGGGGACAACAAGCCGCACACCAGGTGGCCCTGGCGGTGGCGAAAGCCCAGCATCTCAAAGAGACTCAGGCACGGTGGCGCGAAGCAGAGACGCTTCGGCAAACCGCCGTGGCCCTCGCCACCACGCTCGACCGCGAAGAGGTCATCACACGTATCTTGGAGCAACTCAAGGAAGTCGTGCCCTACGATAGCGCTTCGGTTCAACTGTTACATGGTACAGAGTTGGAATTGGTCGGCGGTAGCGGATATGAGGAATCTTCGGCACTGTCGGGAATGACGATTCCCCTCATCCCCGCCCACCCCAATACCGAAGTGATAGAGTCTTGCACACCTCTCATCGTGGCCGATGCACCCGCCAACTATGAAGGCTTTGAACAGATACCTCACGGACGAGAGGTGCACGCATGGCTCGGCGTGCCCATGCGCATTGGCGATCACCTCCTGGGTATCATTGCCCTCAACAAGGAAGAGCGCGGCTTCTACACACAGGAGCATGCCCGCCTCTGTGAAGCCTTCGCCGCTGAAGCGGCCATCGCCCTTGAGAACAGCCGACTCTTCAACGCAGAGCGTACCCAGCGAGAGTTTGCCGAAGCCCTTTCAGCGGCAGCGGCGGCGGTGAGCAGTACCCTGGATCTGGATCAGGTGCTAGATCGCATTCTTCAGCAGATAGAGCGCGTGGTGGATGGGGTTGCCTTCAATGTCATGCTGATCAAGGACGATAAGGTAAGGGTAACGCGCTGGCGCGGCTACGAAGACCTCAGTGTGGAAGAGTCCGTCCGCTCCATTCATTTCGACCTGGACGCCGTACCTCTCTTCCAACAGATGGCCGAGACGGGTAAGCCGGCCGTCATTAATGATACCCGTACCGCAGAGAATTGGGTGAGTGTTGCACCTCAGCCCTGGCTCCGTTCCTACCTCGGCGCTCCCATCCAGGTCAAAGGAGTCACCGTGGGGTTTCTCAACGTCGATGGCGGAGAACCAGGCCAATTCGGCGCAGCTGACGCTCGTCGACTGCAAGGCTTTGCCGATCACGTCGCCACAGCTCTAGAAAACGCTCAACTATTCCGAGAACTGCGTGACTACACTAATGAGCTGGAAGCACGGGTACAACGTCGCACATCTGAACTCCAGGCTCAGTATGCCCGTCAATCCGCTATCCTGGAGAGTACTTCCGAGGGGCTCATTGTCACGAACAGCGAGGGGCAGATTGTGCAGATGAATCCCGTAGCACGAACGTGGCTGACGCAGACACTATCACCGCAAGAAGCGGATGCTTTGCGCGCCGCTGTACAAAAACTGACCCAGAATCGCACCTCAGATCCAGAAGCTATGATCGAGCTAACGGGCCTACACCTCCAGCTGAAAGCTGCGCCTATTGTGAAAAGCGCTGGCGAAGAGGGTACCGTCGTTGCCCTCCACGACATCAGCCATCTGAAGTCGCTGGACCGCATGAAGACCCAGTTCGTGTCCAATGTCTCACACGAGCTTCGAACGCCCGCAACCACCATCAAACTTTATGCCAGTCTACTACGTCGCCACATTGGAGACCGTGAAAAACTGCTGACCTACCTCGATGCACTACAGCAGGAAGCAGAGCACCAGGCGAGACTCATCGAGGAGATCCTGCAAATCTCTCGTATCGACGCCGGTCGTATGAAGGTAGATCCGACCCCCGTCTTGCTTGACGAGCTCGTCGCTAACATTGTCGCCGATCGCCAACTGAGAGCTCAACAAAAAGGGCTCACCCTGGAACACCAGTCATCCGAATTAGAGATGCTCGCCATGATCGATCTTCAACGCATCGCACAGGTCATCGATAACCTGCTAGAGAACGCCTTCAGATACACACCCCAAGGAGGGCACATCATTGTCGCCACCGATAGAGTCGAGAAATGGGGACGAAACTGGGCCGTATTGCACGTCATCGATACTGGCCTGGGCATCCCCGACCATGAAATCCCCCACCTCTTCGACCGCTTCTTCCGGGGAGAGAGACCTCAAGAGCAAAATATCTCCGGCACCGGCCTGGGATTGGCCATCGTGAAAGAGATCGTGGAGCTGCATGGGGGACGGGTGACGGTGAAAAGCGCAGTTGGAGAAGGCTCCACATTCACCGTCTGGCTCCCTCTGGCAGCGTAAGCATAATCAAGGCGCAGGCCGATGCCACCTCGAAGAGACAACTTTATGTATATTGGCGCAACTATCAGCGCATGAAATAGATACAATCCGTGCTCTCACAGTGTTTACAGTGATATCCAACCAGTAGAGCCCTCTCTGAACAAAGCAACCGGCGGGATATTCATTGCCCTCGTTACCCCTTGTGGTATAATGGCGACGGCATTCTGAGAAGAGTGCCTTTTGGCTCTAGGGCCCGACCGTGTAGATTCTTTCACAAAGAGCAAGAATACTGGTTGCAAGAGGCGCTTCGGGTTCCGGTTCATTTGGGCCAGGGTTTAAGTTGTTATCTAAACGAGAGTTGACGGACGGGAGCAATTCTATCCGACTATTTCAGACTGAGAATATATTACTGAAAAAAGGGGGCTTGTGTTCAATCCCATCAATGCACTCTTAGGGCTATTCTCGCTCGATATTGGCATCGATCTGGGAACAGCCAATACCCTCGTCTACGTGCGAGGAAAGGGTATCGTGCTGAACGAGCCTTCGTGGGTGGCGGTGGACAAGCAACGTCGTCGCGTCCTGGCTATCGGTGCAGAGGCCAAGGAGATGGTGGGAAAAACCCCTGCGAATATCGTAGCCATCCGTCCGCTGCGTGACGGGGTGATCTCCGAATTTGATATCACCCAGGCTATGCTGGAGCACTTTATTAGAAAGTCGCACGAGCAGATCTTTGTCCCCCTCCCCCGCCCTCGTGTCGTTGTAGGTATCCCCAGCGGCGTAACAGAGGTAGAGAAGCGAGCCGTCAAGGACGCGGCACTGGCGGCCGGCGCCCGAGAGGCCTACCTCATTGAGGAGCCAATGGCAGCAGCTATCGGTGCAGGGCTACCCGTGACCGAAGCGCGAGGGAGCATGGTAGTAGACATCGGCGGCGGCACGACCGAGGTAGGAGTCTTCGCCTTAGGAGGCATCGTCGTGAGCAAGAGTCTCCGCATCGCCGGAGACGAGCTCGACGAGGATATCGTGCAGTACGCGCGTCAGAAATATAACCTTGCTATCAGCGAGCGTATGGCCGAGCGTATCAAGATCAACATCGGGTCCGCCTATCCCTTGCCCGAGGAGAAAACGATGGGCATGCGGGGACGTAACCTCATCACCGGCCTGCCGGAAGAGGTGGAGATCAGCAGTATTGAGATCCGAGAAGCTCTCTCCCGATCCGTCAACATAGTCGTGGATCTGGTTCGCGACTCCCTGGATGAGACGCCACCAGAGCTGGTAGCAGATCTAATGGAAACAGGAATCTGCCTGGCAGGCGGCGGCGGTCAGCTCAAGGGGTTGGCCGAACGTATCAGTGAGGAAACACATATCCGGGCCTGGGTGGCTCAAGACTCCATGACCTGTGTAGCGCGGGGTGCTGGCAAGGTCCTGGAGCAATTCGAGATTCTACGTCAGACACTTTCTTCCGAGGATCCTCAAAACCCCGGAGGGTCCGCAACGTAGAGTTGCGCAGATTAGTAAGGGAGCAGATGTGACATGCGGCCAAGTCGTCCGTGGCTGCCCTATGTGCTGCTAGCAACCGCCCTGCTCCTCCTCGTCCTCTACGAAGCTGGCGTGCTCGGTCCTCTGGAGAACTTCCTGGGGTTGATTGTCGCGCCTGTCGAACGAGCACTTTCTACCCTCATCACTAATGTCGGCGATCTTTTCAAAACGGTGCGCGACGTGCGGGAGTTACAACAGCAGGTAGACGAGCTACAACGCGCCAACGACGCTCTCCGTGTGGAGAACATCCGTCTTCGGGAACAGTACATGGCCGAAAACGAACAGCTGCGCGCTCTCCTCAACTTCCAATCGGAAAGCCCTACTTTCTCCATAGTGGGCGCCGATATCATTGAGCGAGGTTGTGAGGTCTTCCCCTGTGGCGATGTCCTGGGCGAGGACACAAATCCCTACCTCAATTATCTCGTGATCAACGTAGGCACCCGTGACGGAGTAGCGGTGGGCATGCCGGCGGTGAGCAGTGGAGCAGCACTCGTGGGACGTGTAGCACGCGTCACACCAAACCTGGCTTTTGTTCAGCTCATCAACGATCCCGAGAGTCAAATCGCCGCCATGTTACAGGGCTCCCGGGTGCTGGGAATGGTAGAGGGACGCCGGGATGGCTCGCTTATCATGACAGATATTCTACCCGATGAAACGGTGGAGGAGAACGAGATTGTGATTACTTCCGGGCTCGGCGGCCTTCTGCCGCGAGGCCTCATTCTGGGCCAGGTGGAGACCGTCACCTACCAGGAATCAGCTCTCTTCCAGGAAGCTGTCATTCGTCCGGCACTCGATTTCCGACGGCTGGAAGTGGTCGTTATCATCACCGACTTTGAGCGTCCGCCTGTTGAAGAACTGGAGGAGAGTCCGTGAGTCTCTACTTTGGCCTTCCCATTCTGATGCTGAGTGCGGTGCTACAGAGCGTATGGATAGAGGATTTGAACGTCCTCGGCGGCCGTCCCGATCTGGTGCTACTCATGGTCATCACCTGGGCCATTATCCGGGGCTTGAACGAGGGAATTCTGTGGGGGTTCATCGGCGGCCTCTTCTGCGACCTGCTCTCCGCTGGCCCTTTGGGTCTATGGACAGTTTCTCTGACCGTTGTAGCCTTCATCGTCGGTCAACCTTGGGTCCACATGTTAGGTCCAACGAGCATCCGCCTGGCCCTGATGTCCGGTTTAGGCACGCTACTGGCCCATACCATCTTCCTGGCCCTGATGAGTCTTCTAGGTTACCCCATTGACGTGGGCCGGGCTTTCACCAACCTGATCGGTCCGGCAGCGCTACTCAACTTCGTGCTCTCCCCTTTCACCTTCCGTCTGCTGGTCTGGTTCCACCAACGCTCCCTGAGACGGGAAGGGATAGGCGCATGAGAACAACGTTACCTCACGTGGAGACCGGACCCTCTCGCCCGCCCTGGCTCCTAAAGGTGCCACGACTGGCGATCATGGGTTGGCTCTTGCTACTGGTGCTGGGAATCTATACTATTCGACTATGGCAATTGCAGTTCCTGGAGGGCGGGTTCTACAGCGCAGAGGCTGAGGGGCAGCAACTGCGCGTGGAATCCATCTCGCCCCAACGAGGCGTCATCTTCGACCGCGCAGGTAATCTACTGGTGCGCAATATCCCTGCCTATAACGTCATCATTATCCCAGGCGAGCTTCCGGAGGACGAAGAGAGAGCGAGGGAGGTTCTACAACGTCTATCACGTCTCATCGAGATCCCCTACAGTGGATCAGAAGTCGCGGAACCTTATCGTCCAGAGATGTGGATGGTTGGACGTGCCGGCGCGTTACCCTACGGAGAACCGCCCCAGGCAGGGCTCATCGAGATGGTGAACGAGGTTCGCCTCCTGGACCCCTTTGCCCCGCTGATAGTCAAGGAGAATGTGGACCGCGAGCTGGCTCTCGTCGTTGCGCAGGAAGGCGGCGTCACCATGCCGGGTGTGGATATCCAGATCATCCCCCGGCGCACCTATCCCACGGGCGCGCTCACCTCACACATTGTAGGCTTCCTGGGTAAGATCCCACCGGAGCGCGTTGAGGAATTTGAGGCGCAGGGCTACGATCCGAATATAGAACGTGTGGGTTACGCGGGCGTCGAATCCTCCGCTGAGGAATACCTCCGGGGAGTACCAGGACGGCGCTACGTACGTAAGGATTTCCTGGGTGAGGAGCTTGGTGTGGTGGGCGAGGTCATCCAGCCTGTACCCGGCGATAACGTTTACCTCACCCTCGACACAGAACTACAACAGGTAGCTGAGGAGGCCCTGCGCGCACAGATGGACGCGGTGGGTTCACGACGGGGCGTCGTTGTCGCCCTGGATCCGCGAAATGGGCAGGTACTGGCACTGATTAGCCTCCCGACTTATGATAACAACTTCTTCGCCAAAGGTATCACCGAACCTGAGGATTTTGAGCGCCTTCAGGCACTCAATGACGATCCCCATGGCCCACTCTACAACC
>JBNGDR010000028.1:0-12261 GCA_049975685.1 Anaerolineae bacterium | reverse complement strand
ATCCTGCCTGCTTCCGGTATCTAGTCTGCGAACGCGCACGATGCGCCCTCCTCTGTGGCCCCAGAGACGAAAAAGCTCACACCCAGAATGCCCGGACCGCCGTGGGTAACAATGGCGGGGGGCACATCGAGGATCCGGGGTTCATAGGGTAAGGAGAGCAATGCCACCAGTTCATCGGCCAGCGCCTGTGCCTCCTCTGGGATACCGGCATGCATGACGGAGAGATATCTCTCTATATTTGAGTCTATCTGCTCTGTGACCAGCTCCTTGAGGCGAGCAATGGCGCGTTTCTTGGTACGGATCTTCTCGAAGGTCTCCACCCGTCCCCTATCCAACGTCAGAACCGGCTTCACCTTGAGCACTCCCCCTAACAACGCAGCAGCCCCTCCGATGCGTCCCCCCTTGGCCAGATACTTGAGCGTATCCACGTAGAAATAGACCCGGCAGCGGGGCAACATATCGTAGATACCACGTTCAATGGCGTCAGCACTCTTTCCCTCCTCGGCCCACTGCCCTGCCAGTTCGAGGAGGGTAGCTACCGGGGAGGCGATGAGTTCGGTATCGACAATGCGGATGTCGGCGCCGGAGAAGTCACGAGCAGCAACCATGGCCGAGCGCACCGTGCCGCTTACCACCGATGAGGGAAGAATGCAGATAATAGACTCGCCCGTGGGCACCACCCGTTCGAACTCCTTGACGAAGAGCTCCGGTGGCGGAGCCGCTGTCTTGGGTAGATCCTCGGCGGCCTTCAACCGCCGCATGAAGGCGGCATTGTCCATCTCCACACCTTCCAGAAAGGACTCCTCGCCGAAGATAATGACCTGGGGAATGATCGGGATGCCATACTTCTGCACCACCTCTTCGGGAAGCCCGGAGGTGGTATCACCAATGATCTTGACCATGATTGCAAACTCCTTTGATAATACAGGGATTAGGAAACAGGGATCAGGGACCAGGGGGCCTGTATTGAGAATAAACGAAAAGCCGCCACCTGTCGAGCATCTTTCCCTGACCTAACGTTTTGCCCGAAAACAACGTGCCGCGCCGGATGAGCTTTCGACCAAGATCGAGTCGAAAGTGCGTTGCACCTCAAGAATCTGGATGGAGATATCGGGTGAATATCAACAGCGACGAGAGAGCTTACCCTCTCGCGGGTATGTAACGCGCCAGCTTGCGCGCAAGGTTGGAGATGGGCAAACTCTGAAGCCAGATCCGGCCCGGCCCCCGCAGCGTCGCCAGGAATAGCCCCTCACCGGAGAAAAGAACGTTAGTGACGCCTTTGACGCTGCTGATGTCGTAGCTCACAGAGGCATCAAAGGCCGCGATGTGACCGGGGTCTACCTTGATCTGCTGCCTCTCCTGCAACGTGTAAGATCGCAACTCCCCGGGAATCTCCAGGAAGACCTTCCCAGGTCCGGTGACCTTCTGCAGGATGAAGCCCTCCCCACCGAAGAGGCCGGTGCCCAGCTTGCGCCGGAAGTGCATCTCCAACTTGACCGATGACTCCGCACACATAAAGGCGTCCCGCTGGCAGATGAGCACCTGACCCGCGTTCAGATCCATGGGTAGGATCTTGCCCGGCACCTCAGGCGTGAAGGTCACGAACCCCCGTTGGCCCCGGCAGGTGTAAGTGGTCATGAAGAAAGATTCGCCCGCCAGCTTCCGCCCCAACCCGGCCATCAGACCGCCCTTGGTGTCGGTCTTCATATCAATATCGCCGCCCATCCAGGCCATCCCACCCGATTCGGTGTACACTGACTCACCCTGGGTCATCTGAATATCCAGCGACTGCATGACTGTGCCGTGAACCTTGTAATCCATGATTACCTCCCTAAAGATCAGTTGAAAGTTAAATGTTAGCGACTCGGTGCAGAGCTGGCGCTCTTTCAAAGATACCACCTTTGTCATCCCCGCTACGCTCGGGACAAGTTCCCGAACGGTATGAGCGATTATAGCATGCCGAAAGGTAGCGGCAAGAGGGAAATGGCTTCAAGAGGAAGAATACTCCCCGGATAAAGATCTCTCAGATGGTAACCTCCCCCTTGCAATATGACATATTTCAAGCGCTACCCCCCTCCTCGGCGAGCTCCAACTGGCGCTGATAGAGCTGGCTGTATAATCCCTCACGGGCCAGCAGCTCCCGGTGGTCACCAACCTCGCGAATATGCCCCTTTTCCAAGGCGATGATCTTATCAGCGCCCCGAATGGTACTCAGTCGATGGGCGATGACCAGCGCGGTACGCCCTCGCAGTACCTCCTCCAGCGCCTGCTGGATGAGATACTCCGCCTCCGCGTCCACCGACGAGGTGGCCTCGTCAAGGATGAGAATACGGGGATCGGTGAGGATCGCCCGCGCCAGCGCCAACCGCTGCTTCTGTCCTCCGCTCAGTCGCACGCCGCGCTCACCGATCTCCGTCCCGTAACCCTCCGGCAATTGGAGTATGAACTCATGAGCGTAGGCCGTCTTGGCCGCCGCCATCACCTCCTCGTCGGTAGCATCGGGGTTCCCGTAACAGATATTCTCCCGCACCGTGGTATTGAACAAGAAGGTGTCCTGTAACACCACAGCGATGTGCTGCCGCAGCGACTGGACCTCTACCTCGCGGAGGTCGTGGCCGTCGAGCAAGATACGCCCGTGGCCCGGGTCGTAGAAACGGCAGAGCAGGTTGGCGATGCTCGTCTTGCCCGCGCCGCTGGGACCCACCAGCGCTACTACCTCACCGGGCGCCATGTGAAACTCGATGTCGTGGAGTACCTCATCACCCTTACCGTAACGGAAGTGAACGTCCTCGAAGCGGACCTCACCCTCTACCTCTTCCAGGACCTTGGCTCCCGTCGCATCCTCGATCTCGGGGTGCTCATCCAGAAGCTCGAAGATACGCTCCCCGGCGGCAATGGCCTGTTGGAAGGTGTTATCGATCTCCGTCAGGCGGCGCAAAGGTTCGTAGAAAGAGGTAATATAGGTAAGAAAGGCCACCAGCGTTCCCAACGAAAGGGTCTCCAGGATGACCAATCGGGCACCAAAGCCCAGTGTCAGAGCACCACCCACCGCCGAGAGAAAATGCAACGCGGGAAAGAAGATGGACCATTTCCAGATAGCCCGCACCCGCTCATCGTAGTAGCGTTCGCTCACCGCACGGAAGGCGTGCAGCTCTCGCTCCTCCTGTTCAAAGGCCTGAATGACACGTATACCCGCCAGATTATCCTGCAACCGGGCGTTAATGTCCCCCAGCCGATCCCGCACCTTCCGGTAGATAGGACGCACCTGCTGGTTGAAGAGGCGCAAACCGATAGCCAGCATGGGCAATGGCGCCAGGACAACGAGCGCCAGCCGCCAGTTCAACACGAGCAGCACGGTAGCTGCACCCAGCAACCGCAGCAGATCCACCACCGTCAACGGCACACCATGGGTGACAAACTGCTCCATGGCGTTGACGTCGTTGGTCACCCGGGACATAAGCTCGCCGGTGGAGGTCTGATTGTAGAAGGAGAGGGAAAGCTGCTGCAGATGCTCGTACAACCGCACCCGTAGATCCAGGATGAAGCGCTCACCCAACGCATGGCGCAGATACATATCGCCAAAATCTGTTAACTGGATGAAAGCGTAGATGGCGATCAACCCTCCGATGAGACGAGGTAACTGCGCCAGATTCCCATCCCGGATCACGCCATCCACCACCTCGCGCTGGATCAGGGGCGGCAGCAGTCTCAGGCCAACGCGAAACAGTAATAATACTCCTGTCGCCACCAGGGCCTTCCAGTAAGGACTCAGGTAGCGGGTCATGCGTTTCAAAACAGCCATAGATCCGTAGCCCTCCGAAGCTATTCGGGTTTCGTCAATTGTTCGTCCTCGTCAGCCACACACTCGGATGGATCCCTATTCTCCAGTCTATCCGTTTGTAGAAGAATCACGGCACCGAGGAAAGCAGTACCAAAAAACACCGCAGCAAGATATCTCATGATGGGCATGTCCGATGGATAATCGAACCACCAGCGCAGACCGAAGATGGTGAGAAGTGCAGCGATTGCCAGAACGTTGAGCAACCAGGCACAATACCGCAGCACGCGCCGATCACTGAAATTCACGGACGGAAGTCTAGCACGAAGCCGACCGGCCCAGCGTTTGACCCTGGCAATACCTTGATCTGCCCCTAGACTCCGAGGCACCAGGGCCGAAAGAGCACTTACCGGGCGTAACCAGAGCAGGACACACAGGAACATACCCACAGATGACAGTACGACACCCAGGGGAATGTCCCAGGGACGGTATCGGAAGGCGAAGTGGTTCTTACCAGCAGGAGCATCGACCGTGAGCCAATCACTCTCGCGGTCAATGGGTATCCGGGTACCATTCTGCCAGGCGTACCAGCCGGTCCAGTTATTCTCCTTGACGGTAAGCACCCCGGGAGCGCGTGTGGTACACACAACATCGATGTGACCTCCCACCGCTTCAGCATGACAGGCCGTCGTACCGGTCGATGTCCTCACAGAAGCGTACTGTTGCTCGCTGTGCTCCTGCATGGTAATCCCGGTGTCCCGGATCAACTCTCGATAGGCTTCCGGATATGACCGACCTTCCCAGCCCCACGGACTTACCATCTGGGTGACCTTCAATCCGGCTTCGAGGGCCGGGGGCGTCCAGAAATGCTCGCCGAAAGGGGGCGAAACCCATTGCGCCGAATCCGTGCGGAGTCTATCTATCCAGACGCGGACATTTTCCGGAACTTCTACGATGTACAACCACGTAGCACTGAAATCATGCGCTACGTAAACGGCGTATATCAACATCGGAAGGATCACGAGAGATAGAGCAGAATACGAACGATGCGAGCGTGGGAACCGGAACGAGAGGGCACCACACTCCTTTAACCATCGCCACACCATGTCCAAACCCCAGGCAGCGAGGGCCAGGACAAGAGGTACTGCCAGGCCACTACTCACGGTGATATAACGAACCCTGGCGACGTAGTCGGGCAGAATCAAACGCAACGAGCGCAAGGTGAACGCACTCGCACAGAGATAGACGAGCGCGATGGCCAGGAGTAGAGTGTAAAGCTGACGGCGCTGACGGCGTGGGGCAAAGCGCAGAGCGACACCCGCCAACAACACCGGAACCCAGCCGATATAGTTCACGTAGAGATAGGGGTATGGGTGGCGCCCCAGGGTCCGGCCGCCGATGTAAAAATCTAGATCACGGATCACGAGATTTAGAGGTAGATATTCCAGTGGTTGAACGCTGGAAAAATCCGGGTCGGCATCCTTGGCGAAATTTGGGGAAAAATGCAAAAAGGGCACCCAGAAAACGGCACTCAAAAGAAGAGCCAGGACGAGAGCGAACAGGAAGCCTTTCAGAATTCTTCCGCGCGGCAAACCCGCGCCAAGAGCATAGACACCCAAGGCCGGCAACACGCCAAGGAAGAGGGCCAGCTGTACGTAGAACTGCCCCGAGAGCAATGCGCCGGCGAGGCTCACGCCCAGAAGGATTACAGAACGACGACGCCTCGTCTTGACCCAATCCAAGGCAGGAGCAATAACCAGGCTGCAGGCCGCGGTTGAAAGCACCAGGCCGACAACCCCATGCTCCATCCGGCCGATTAGGTGACCCCCTACGACGACCATTGCAGCAGACCAGAGGCGCGCCAGACGCCCCAAACCCATGACCCGCGCCAACCACCATTGCGCCCCACCCGCCATGATCAGGCTGGCTAGCAGGATGACCTTGGTACCGTTAATGCCACCCCAGACTAACGTGGCAAACACGACCAGGGGATGCAACACAGCTCCTTGAAGTTCGGCAAAGGCCGGCGCCCCACCGTTTACGAAGCCGTTCCAAAACATACAACTGCCACAGCGGGGGAGCAACGTCCAGATGTAATGGGTCCGAATAACCATGCCGAGCTCCTTACCCGAGGGCCAGAGAGCGGGATCAAAATTGAGATAGTCGCGTCCCACCCAAAGCGCCCATAATGCGATGGTCAGAAGCTCGCCCAGAGCTGTCCAGGTTCCTACCCGCTTCACGGAGTCTTTTCTCAGACTGCACCCCTTCAGAGATCTACGATTGTCGGCACTTAAACCACTACGCTATTACACTATCTACGAACGTGGTCCCCCCGTTCACCGTGGCGTTTCGAAGTACAACTGCGTTGCGAAGTGTAACACCATCCCCTACGCGACATCCTCCTTCGAGATAGACTTCGGGGCCGATAACGCACTCCGCGCCGATGGAAACCCCAGGGTCTATCCACAGTGGCGTGATGAGTTGCGTCCCAATGCCCAGGTCGCCCGGTGCGATGCGTGACCCCTCTTGACGCAGAAAATAACGGTTAACGGTCAGCAGGTCGGCAGGTCGGGTGACCGTCCACCGGTGAGGGGTCAATACACCCCCCACGTATCCCTCACGCTCGATGAGCATCTGGATAGCGTCCTGAATCTCGTATTCACCGCGTGGAGATAGGGGTATCTCTGAAAGATAGGCCAGAATACGAGGGGAGAAGATGTAGAGCGGCACGCTACAGATATTCGAAGGAGCCTCTTCGGGGGATGGTTTTTCCAGGATGCGGGTGATCCACGGCCCCTCCATCTCGACAATTCCCACGCTGCCCAGACGCTCCTGCTCCACCGGCGTGAGCGTCAGGACGGCGCTGGGTCGGGGGACGGAGTGCCACGCCTCCAACATCCGACCTACGTGGGCAGCCGAGACGAGGTTGTCGCAGGCCGCCAGGATGAAACTACCCTCGATAAGCGGCGCTGCCCGCCGTAGTGCATCCGCCATCCCCAGCGGCTCCGCCTGGTAAACGAAGCGCACCTCCACATTCGGGAGCCGGCGAAAGTGCTGCACAATCTCGTCGTCTTCGGGCGAAACAACGACGACGAAATCGGTGACACCCTTGAGGTAGAGATCCGTCAACACGCGCTCGGCGAGAGGTTTACCCAACACCGGCAACATGGCCTTGGATCGTCTCCGCGTGAGAGGTAAGAGGCGCGTGCCCTCTCCCGCGGTCAGGATTACGCCCTGCATCGAGACACCAACGTCCCTCCTGGTTCGCACCATACCTCACTCATCCGCCATCTTCTCAACCGTGAGGCCGGTGCAGGAGATACGAGGCCGGAATATAACAGCCTTCGTCAAATCGATTTTCTCCGTCACCGCCTGCCAGGCGGCTTCCAGAGCAGCCTCCTCGCCGGGACGGACCAGCGCGAAGACGGACCCCCCACCTCCGGCGCCCGTCAGTTTGGCTCCCAGCGCCCCCTGCTCCAACGCGACGTCGATCAAGCGATTATTCACCCACCCGGCCCCGTCGCAGAAACCGCAGTAGTTCATCATGGCATCGACCAGGGCGTGATTACGATTCATCATGGCCCCAAAGGTGACCAGATCGCCCTCGAGAAGCGCCCGTTTACCCTGCCAGGTCGTCTCCCAGGCTCCCACCATGAATTGGACCATCGGGGGTATCTCACCTCCACGCTCCGCCCAATCCTGGTGCTCCTCCAGGTAGCGAGGACGCATCCGCCCGTGAACATCGCCGGAATCTCGCTCTATTCCGGTGGAAATAGCGACGATAGAGAGTTCCGGAACCCTTCCGTCCAGCCGCTCGTAGGTAGCATAGGGCTCCTCACCAACGGGACGCTGGTGCAGCTTGCCTCGGTAGTCCAGGTAGGCCAATCCACCGAAAAGGGGCACGTAGCGATCGGCGTAGCCACAGGTAATACCCAGCTCCTTGGCCTCCACCCGCTGTGCCAGCTCAGCAACCACGTAATCATTGAGCAGCCGGTGGTCGAGAGCATAGACCGCCCGCAGCCCCGCCAGCGCCAGCAGGGTGAAGAGCGATGATCCACCCAACCCGCTCTGACGGGGTACGTCGGTCCAGGTGGCAATGCGAACCCCCTCGCGACGGTATCTTTCCCGAAAGGCTTCACTGTAACGATAGAGGCGGTTGATGGCTCCCTTCACAAGATCCAGGCGTCCGTCGTAGGGCAGAGGCGCGGTCGCGACGTTAAAGTCAACACGGTCAACCACCTCAAACTCGCCATCGCCGTCCCCGCGCCGAAGGCGTTCCAGCACCACCCCCTCTGCAGATTCCACGAAAGCGCCCGCGTGGATATCCACGGCAGCGGAGATGGTGGCGAAATCCCCCTCCAGGGCGTCCGAGGGATTACCGAGAATATTGATGCGAGCGGGCAGTGTGAGTCGATAATGGCTCATTCGACACCGGAGATGATACTCTCCACACAGGGAAGCACGGTCGCTTCAACGTCCTCATCGTTCGATGGTACCGCCACCCCCTCAAAGAGATACCAGCGCTCCTCGTACTCCACCTCCGCATCAGGGGCCAATCGGACCATGGGGCTGAGTGTCTCTACCTCCACCATCTCCGAATTGGTGAACAATTCCACCGACGCGCCCAGATCGGGGTAGATAGCTCCGGGAACGTAAGCGAAGACCTTGACGAAGAGATGCCCCTCATGGGCATAAGCCACCCAGCCGTCGGGCACCGGTGCACCTATCTTCTGAACCGAGCTCATCGTCGCATCCTGTCGCAGCAGGATATACCGTGTACCCAGGGTCCAGCGGGGATCGTGAAGATCGGTGTAAGCCCAGAGGATCAAAGAGCTCTTGGGCCGGAGGTTCTCAGGGTGAGGCCCTCGGGGCGGCAGAGGGAGAATGGCGGTTCCGCCTCCGGCCATCACTGAGAGCGCCCAGGGCGCCATAGCCACCTCCCACAGGTTGGTATTTCGCAACCGGTGCACCACCCGGACATCACCATCCTCCCCGCCTAGATAGATATCCAACGCCTTCTGAATACCCGTGGGGGGTTCAACAGGCTGAACGAAGCGGGTGAAATCTCCGTGTTCCTCAACATTGACGGGATCGTTGTCAGGTGTGTAAGTACGGGGCTGAGACTCCGGTGCGTGCCAGAGACGATGTCCCCCGTAGTTAACCCATTCATCCCCACCCCGCTTGCCTAGCCATCTCTCGTTCTCCCAGAACTCATTCTCACCGTCTACGAAACCGAAGCGGATCACGCGCGGCCCCACGTCGGCGGTCACGACCAGCTCCACACGCCCATCGGTGAGACGATAGCAATTCTTCCAACCCTGATAACTGATTCGTTCCACAATGACCTCTCTTTATCCTTCTTCTTTGGGGACAGCGTCCGAACGACAGTAACGGAAATCACAACATGTGGCCCCCTCACCCAGGGTGCCCGTGCGCATCCACACAATAGAGGGGGGTAACGCCTCGGCGAGTATATCATCCATACGGCAGTAGGCTACCGTCAGCTCGGGCGCCCCGTGACGGCTCAATACCTGATGAGTAAGGCAGCGGGTCACCTCAAAAGCAAAGCACCGTCTGTTGTCCTCCACAATCTTCACCTTCTGGGCCGAATAAAAAAGACGCAGCTGGAGACGCAACAACATCTTGAAGAGCGAAAAGGGCCAGGGGAGATGGTGCAACAGTTTCAAAATCCGGTGCTGTCGATCGAAGTCCAAACTCAAGAGATGAACTACCTCCTCGATGGCTTCGGTCTGTCGTCGCCCCTCCTCTCGCAGCACCTGATAGAGAGCCAGGCCCGGCAACACCCGGTCCCGCAGCTCGGTATGCTCGAAGCGCGAGAGACGGTCCATGAAGCCCGCCTCCTGCTTTCGGAGCAGCCGGTGGCGGGCTCGCACCCGGGCCACGATACGCTCCGCCTCACGCGCACCGTGACGCCCGGTTAGAGCCTCCTTCCAACGGCTCAACAACGTCGCCTGCATTGCTTGCTTGGATCTAGCGCTCAAATCGAAATACCGCTCCTACTCCAACGAGTTGACACCCCTCGCCAAAAGCCTCCTTGAAAAGTTCGCGCGCCCTGTCGCCGCTGCAATGGACGGGCGCCACCGACGCGACGTCGAGGTCCCGCAAGCCCGAGATGACCTCTTCGATCTGATCTACCCGCTCACTCCTGAGGTGGAACCCGCCCATCACCAGGGCAATCTTCCCCCCGGTGACCTCCCGCGCCTGGGCCGCCATCTTGACAATACCGGGATGGGCACAGCCGGTCACGAGCACCCAGCCTTTCGCCGTCTCCACCACGAGCGCCTGCTCGATGATGCGTCCCTCCACCTCGCCTGTGGTGTAGACACCCGGTAAGATCTCCACCGGCTCCTCAACCTCCACGAGGGAAGCATCTCTGGCAACTTGCTGTTTGAAGGCTGCGGGGAAAGAAGCCGGGACGTAAACCTCTGGCTCGGCGCCTGCCTCCAGCAAACCAGCCAACCCTCCGGTGTGATCCCCGTGGACGTGGGATAGCACGACGACGTCCACCATGGAGGGCTCTTTTCCCAGAGCCTCCATGTTTGCCAGGAGGATGGGCCCATCACCTCCGGTGTCGAAGAGGATAACCCTCTCCTCAAACTCGATAAGACAGGCAAAGCCCCAGTCAGTTCTCAGACCTTCGGCCCCTCGATTATTATCGTACACAATTGTAAACGTAACAGAATCCATCTCTGGCACCTCCACTGTTGGATCTATCCACGGTCTCCCCGTAGGTCGCGCTCTGATAGGAGAGAGGAAATGCGTTCGCCCCGATGAGGATCGAGCGCGAGTCGTCGGCGTCGGGGTAGGTTGTGGCGTTGCCGTCGGGGTGGACGTAGTTGTAGAGGTTGGAGCAGGTGTAGAAGTGGAGGTGGGAATGAGAGTCGGAGTCGGGGATCGAGTCATGGTAAGAGTAGGAGATGTCGGTGTCATCTCAACGCGACAGGCAGCAAGTAACAACCCTCCCACCATACAGAGCAGACATACCGGAAAAGGTACGCCGATCATCGGGCGGGCTTTCCGCATCCCCCCACCGCCTCTTCCCACATGATGGGCAGACAAAAGGTGAAACGACTACCACGTTGGGGCAAATTTTCCGCCCATATAGACCCACCGTGCAACTGTACGATGCGCTGAGCTATAGTGAGCCCCAGACCAAGGCCGCCGTATTTGCGGGTCATATGTTCCTCCACCTGATAGAAAGGCTCGAAGATACGCTCCAGCTCATCCCTGGGGATACTCACACCATTGTCGGTCACACAAACCGCCACCCGCCCCGTCTGCGGGCGGATAGTAACCTCGATAACACCCCCGCTTGGAGTAAACTTGACCGCATTGTCCAAAAGGACATCCAGCACCGTCATGACCCGAAGGGGATCCACCTCCACGCACACCGGAGCGTCAGGAAATCGTTGCAGCAGTTGCTGCCCCTTTCCCTGGGCCAGCAACTGCCAGTTGTCACAGGCCTCGACGAGCACATCCTGCAACGTGACCGTCTCCAGGTCCAACTGAAGCCCTTCCGATTGTAAGAAATTCAGGTTCGTCATGGACTCGATGACACTCCGCAGCTGGGTAGCACCCCGGTAGAGGCCCTTGGCTGCATCGCCAAGGTTACCTGAAACATCCTCCTGAAGGAGAGCCGCATAACCCAGGACGATACCTAGCGGCGTGCGCAACTCGTGGGAAGCGATACTGATGAAATCAGACTTAAGTTTATCGATCTCAGAGAGACGCTCATTAGCTGCGCGCAGATCGCTGACCAGACGAGCATTGTGGATAGCGATGGCGGCCTGCGAAGCCAGGATTCGCAGGATGGCAGCATCCCCATCGTCGAAAGTTCCATCCAACTTATTGATCGCTTCCAACACCCCAATGGTGGAACCGTGCAAACGCATCGGCACCCCAAGGATGGAGCGTGTCTCGAATTGTGCTTGCCGGTCCACCTCCACGTAGTGACGGGGATCGGCGTTCACGTTATCGACAATCAGAGATTTGCCACTCCGAAAGACCGTCCCCGCAATACTACCCTCTATCGGCACCTCCAACCGGCGAAGCTCCTCGGCGCTGGAGCCCGTTGCTGCTGCGAACTGAAGCCCACCCGTCCGTCGATCCTCCAGCAGGATAGAGGCGGCTTCACTGTCCAGGAGATCTTCCGCCGTCCGAATGATAATCCTCAACAACCGGTCCAGATTTAGCGTGGAACTGAGCAGGCGACTGACGTTGACCATCTTCTCCAGAGTATCACAACGGGCGCGGAGCGCCTGTACTTGCGCTCCCTCCCCTTGCTCCGCGAGCTTTCTCGTGTTCATATCTTACGCCTCCTCTGCCTGCCTTCTGCTCTGTACTCCATATCCTTTCGCTTCAATCCTCTTTCTTGCGCAAAAAGAGGACAAGACCCGCCATCAGGAGCAGGAAAAGCCCCAACGCGCGCCGAAGCGATCGCCACTTCATGGGTAACCGGCTGC
>JBNGDR010000027.1:0-12268 GCA_049975685.1 Anaerolineae bacterium | reverse complement strand
GATCTTGCCAGCCCCTTACCGGGAAAGGGCGAGACCATCCTGCTGGTGGAGGACGAAAAGAACTTGCGGGAGGCCGGAAAGGCCATGCTGGAATCCCTGGGATACCGGGTGATGACCGCCGCCAACGGACGGGAGGCTCTGGCGAAGTGCCGATCGTGGCGCCGCCGGGGGAGGAAAGCACCCGGGGTAGATCTGGTCATCACCGACCTGGTGATGCCGGAGATGGGGGGAGAGGAATTGCTACAAGAGCTGCAAAAGCTGGATTCCGCCCCGCCCGTTCTGGCTATCGCAGGCCACGCCTTGAAGGGTGAGGATCTGCGGGGGATCAGGAAGGCAGGCTTTGCGCAAATACTCTTCAAGCCCCTCGATCTGGAAGGATGGGCAGAGGAGATCCGTCAGATCCTGGAAGAGACAAACTGAGACGTATAGGATGGCACCGGAGGAAGATCACGTGAAAGACAAACCCATCAATATTCTACTGATCGAGGATAACGCACCGGATGCGAACCTGGTACGCAACATGTTGAACACCGCCATGGAAGAGGGGTTCACCTTGAAGCGCGCCCCGCGACTTTCCGAGGGGCTGGAACAGCTGGCCGAGGGTGACTTCGACGTTGTCCTGCTCGATCTCTCGCTTCCCGACAGCCGGATGCTGGAAACCTTCGAAGCCATGCACACCCGGGCTCCCTGGATCCCCATCGTTGTACTCAGCGGGTCCGGGAATAAGAGTGTGGCGATCCAGGCAATGCAGAGAGGGGCTCAGGACTACCTGGTCAAGGGGGAAGTGGATGGTGACATGCTGGCCCGTTCCTTGCGGTACGCCATTGAGCGCAAGCGCAGCGCGGAGGCGCTCCGGAAGGAGCGCGATCTCGTCGCCCGGCTCATGGAGACCAGCCCGGTGAGCATCACGGTGGCGAACCAGGACGGCGAGATCATCTTCGCCAACGCCCGCGCCGAGGAGATGCTGGGCATCGTCGCGAACGAGATCACCGGATTGGGCTATAATGCCCCCCAATGGCACATCACCGGGCTGGACGGCGAGCCTTTTCCAGACGAGGCGTTACCCTTTCAACGGGTCATGAGGACGAAAGGCCCTGTCTATAACGTCCGCCATGCCATCGAAGGACCCGACGGTCGGCGGCGATTTCTGTCCATCAACGGCGCGCCCATTTTCGACGAATGTGCCACCGAACGGCGGGTGGAAAAGGTGGTCTTCGCCATCGAGGATATAACCGAACAGGTACAGGCGGAGAGGGCACGTATCGCGCAGCTCAAGCGTGAAATTGAGACCCTGAGTCGGCTCACCACCCAACCCAACACCTTGATCTCGGCGCGCTCCTATGGGGCTGTACCGTTGCGGGAGAATATCCCCGATCTCTTCCCCCAATTCGTAGAGGCGTACGGAGAATTACTGGAATGCGCTTTGGAAAAACGCACTTACAAAGTAAAATCTGATCTCAAAGGAGATGTGCGTGCTCTGGCCGAAAGGTTAGGCGCGTTGAAGGCCGGGCCACGAGATGTCGTGGATATTCACATCAGCGCCCTCAAGGAGAAGAGCGATCAAGCAACACCTCTCAAAGGTACTGCTTATGCAGAAGAGGGCCGTCTGATCGCATTGGAGTTGATGGGGCATCTCGTCTCTTACTATCGTAACCGTTGTGTGATTATTGGGCACTCTAAAGCCCCCCACCATTCCTCAAGAGGAGGGAGCCATGAGTAGATTTCGTCTCCACCTGTATGTGGTAGGACAGACACCCCGATCCGAGCAGGCGATCGCGAATCTATACCGTATTTGTGAAGAGGTGTTGGATGATTGCGAGATCACCATCATCAACGTTCTTGAACAACCCGAGCTGGCCGACGAGAACCGAATCCTGGCCACGCCGACCCTGCTGAAGCTGATGCCGCCTCCTGCTCGGCGCATCATCGGCGACCTATCTGATGTGAGCCGCGTTGCCATGATGCTCGGCCTGCGATCGCGCACCTGAAACCCTGAAAACGAGGAGGAACACAATGAAAAGCAAAACGCAAGATCAACAGATCAGAAAACTAAAAACGGGTATCCCCGGCTTCGATCTGGTAGCCCAGGGCGGCTTGCCGGAAGGGCGTTCGACCTTGATCTCGGGGACTGCGGGAAGCGGTAAGACCGTCTTCGCCGCCCAATTCCTGGCCATGGGTATCCAGGAAGATGGACAGCCCGGCGTCTTCGTCACCTTCGAGGAAGCGCCCGAAGATATCCGTCGCAATATGGTATCCCTCGGGTGGGATGTACCTACCTGGGAAGCCGAAGGGCTTTGGGCCTTCGTGGATGCCTCCCCCCAGATCGGAGAGGAGAGCATCGTGGTAGGCGAATATGACCTGGGGGCACTTCTGGCCCGCATCGAAAGCGCCATCCATCGAGTTGACGCCAAGCGGGTGGCGCTGGATTCATTGGGCGCCGTCTTTGGCCGATTTGGAGAGAGCTCACTCATACGCACCGAGCTCTTCCGCATCGCATCGGCCCTGAGACAGATGGACGTCACAGCGGTCATGACGGCCGAGCGGAAGCGGGAGTACGGTGACCTCACCCGCTACGGTGTCGAGGAATACGTTGCCGACAACGTCATCATCCTGCGCAACGTGCTGGAGGTCGAGAAGCGTCGCCGGACCATGGAGATCCTCAAATTCCGCGGGACGAGCCATCACAAGGGAGAGTTCCCCTTCACCATCATACCCGGTGAGGGCATCGTGGTGATCCCCCTCTCCTCGCTGGAGTTGAAACAACGGTCGTCCAACGTGCGCATCACGTCGGGCAACCCGGAGCTGGATCGTATGTGCGGCGGCGGCTTCTTCCGCGATTCCATCATCCTGGTTTCCGGCGCCACGGGCACCGGCAAGACCCTGCTGACCACCGAGTTCATCGCGGGCGGCGTCGACCAGGGGGAGCGCTGTCTGCTCTTCGCCTTTGAGGAGAGCCGTGAGCAGCTCTTCCGCAACGCCATCGGCTGGGGCAGGGATTTCGAGGGCGTGGAAAAGGCAGGGAAGCTCAAGGTGGTCTGCAAGTATCCGGAGGTCGCTGGTATGGAAGACCACCTGATCATGATGAAATCGGTCATCGAATCCTTCAAACCCAACCGGGTGGCGATTGACAGCCTCTCGGCGCTGGAGCGCGTCTCCACCATCAAGGGATTCCGCGAGTTCGTCATCGGATTGACGTCCTTCATCAAGCATCAGGAGATCGCGGGACTCTTCACCTCCACCACACCGACGCTCCTGGGCGGGACCTCGGTGACGGAGACTCACATCTCCACCATCACCGACTCCATTATCCTGCTGCGCTACGTTGAAATGTACGGGGAGATGCGGCGCGGCTTGACGGTGCTCAAGATGCGCGGGTCGAAGCACGATAAAGATATCCGTGAGTTCACCATTGACGATAAGGGTATGCACATTGGCAAGCCCTTCCGCAACGTCTCCGGCATTCTGGCCGGTCGGCCCATGCACGTCGAACCGGAGGAGGAGATCGACCGGCTCAGCGGGATGTTCTAGCTAGAAGAGGATCTATGGAAGAGAAGATGGATGCGGCGAGGAAGCTGGAGAGGTGCGAGCAGGAGCTACGCGCCAGTGAAGCACGTTTCCAGAATATCATAGGTAGAAACGTCGATGGTATTCTCATCGTGGATAGAGAGGGTATCATCCGCTTCGCCAATCCCGTGGCCGGGACGCTCTTCGGACGCGGAGCCGAGACGTTGGCGGGGGAGGATTTCGGCTTCCCTGTGATGGCGGGAGAGAAAACGGAGATCGACCTTATCAATAAGGCGGGCGAGCTCATCACGGCGGATATGTGGGTCACCGAGACTCACTGGGAAGGAAAGCCCTGTTACCTGATCTCGCTGCGTGACATCACCGAGCGCAAACAGGTTGCGGAGAGGATAGCCCACCTTAACAACGTCCTGCGAGCCCTCCGCAACGTTGCCCAGATCATCGTCCGCGAAAAAGACCGTGACCGGCTGTTGCGGGGAGTCTGTGAGACGCTCGTCGAAGCCCGGGGGTATTACAACGCCTGGATCTTGCTTCTGGATGAAGAGGGTAATCCCCTGACCACCGCCGAAGCGGGGCTGGAGGAAAGATTCCCCAACGTTCTGGAACGCTGGGAGGCGGGTCGAAGCATCCACTGTATCCGGCAGTCCCTGGAGCAGCCCGGCGCTCTGGTTATCGAGAATCCGGCCCAAACCTGCGCTGATTGCCCCCTCGCGGGGAGCTACGAAGAGCGGGGGGCGATGAGCGTGCGCCTGGAACACAGCGATGAGGTCTACGGTGTCTTGACCGTCTCCACACCGAGAGCATTCATAACAGATGAGGAAGAGCACCAGCTCTTCGAGGGAATGGCCGGCGATCTCGCCCTGGCCCTGCGCAACATGACGCTGGAGAGGCGGCGCGAGGAGCTGGAACGGATCGTAAACCGGAGCCCGGCCGTGGCCTTCCTCTGGCGTGCCGAAGAGGGTTGGCCCATCGATTACGTCTCCGATAACGTAGAGCAGTTCGGATATACGCCCGAAGATCTCTACACCGGGCGCATCCGTTTCAGCGATATCATACACCCCGACGACGTGGAGCGGGTCACCCGGGAGGTCGGACGGACCGAGCATTCACAGGCCCGGCAATTCACCCAGGAGTATCGCATCCAGGACGCCTCCGGTGACATACACTGGGTGGATGACCGCACCTGGATTCGACGTGACGCCCGGGGCAGGATCACCCATTACGAGGGCGTTATTCTTGATATCACGGAGCGCAAACGGGCGGAGGCGGAGCTGCGGAGAAGCGCACGCCTGAACAAACAGCTGCTGGACGGCCTCCCGCACCCGGCCATGTTGGTCCGCCGGGATCGGATCATCCTGACCGCCAACCGCGCAGCCGAGGAGATCGGCGCCCGGGTGGGCGATTACTGCTGGCGCGGCTTTGGACACTGTGAATTCCTCCCGGAGGAAGACCGGCAATATCTGGAGGAGCACGACGGTGAACCCCCGCCCGGGGGGACATCCTGCACCTTCTGCCTGGCCGATGGGGTGCTGGAGGCGGGTCAACCGGACAACCACCCCGAACTGGTGATGCATGACCGGACGTGGGACGTGTGGTGGGTGCCTATCAGCGATGAGACCTATCTGCACTATGCCATAGATATCACCGAGCGTAAGCAAATGGAGAGAGCGCTGCGACATTCACAGCAGCGCTACCACACCCTCTTCGAACACGCCAGCGACGCCATCTTCGTCCACAATCTGGAGGGCCATTTCGTGGATGTTAACCGGATCGCGTGCGAGCGGTTGAGGTACAGCAGGGAGGAGCTCCTGCAGATGACGCCCATGGATATCGCCCATCCCGAGGATGCAGCCGGAACAAGGGGCCGCATAGAGAAATTAAAGGTCGTCGGACACATCGTCTTTGAGGCCACCCTGCTGAAGAGCGATGGGACCCCCGTTCCCTTTGAGATCAGCAGCAGGTACATCGAGTACGACGGCCGACCGGCAATACTCAGCACCGCCCGTGACATCTCAGAACGCAAAGAGGCGGAGGAGAAGATCGCCCGGTACGCTGCGGATCTTGAGAGAAGTAACGAGGATCTGGAGAGGTTCGGATACATCATCTCCCACGATCTGCAGGAGCCCCTGCGCATGGTCTCCAGCTACCTGGGATTGCTCAAGCGACGCTACGAGGGCGAGCTGGATGAGAAGGCCGATATGTTCATCGACTACGCCGTGGACGGCGCCCAACGGATGCGAGAGATGATCAAGGCCCTGCTGAATCTCTCCCGGGTAGAGACGCAGGGCCAGGCCTTCTTGCCGACCGATATCGAGGAGGTTGTGGAGCATACCTTGCAATCTCTGGAACGTACGATAGCGGAGGCCGGCGGCAAAGTAACCCACGATCCGCTGCCCACCGTCATGGCGGATCGGGCACAGCTGGCCCAGGTATTCCAGAACCTCATCGCCAACGCCCTCAAATTCCGGCGCGAGGACGTCACCCCCCACGTGCACATCTCGGCGGAGCGCGAGGACGACGTGTGGCGCTTCTCCATAACCGATAATGGTATTGGTATCGATCCCCGGCAAGCCGACCGCATCTTTCAGATCTTCCAACGGCTGCACACCCGCGACGAATATCCCGGCATGGGCATCGGGCTGGCGCTGTGCAGGCGCATCGTGGAGCGTCACGGTGGTCACATCTGGGTGGAATCGGAACCCGGAGAGGGTACCACCTTCAGCTTCACGATTCCCCTACAAAAGGAGGGGTCATGACCCGCCAGGTTATTCACGTGCTCTCAATTGAGGATAATCCTGCCGACGCGGCTCTCATCCAGACGCTCCTGGCAGAAGGAACGCGCATGGGATGGGATCTCCCGCCCTTTGAGGTGGAGCGCGCAGAGAGTGTTAGCGCCGGTCTGGAGCGGTTGAAGGGTGGGGACATCGACGTAGTTCTCACCGACCTCGACCTGCCGGACAGCCGGGAGGGAGGGACCGTCGCCACCCTGCGTGAACATATCCCCCACCTGCCGCTGGTGGTGCTCACGGGACAGGAGGACGAGTCGATGGCCCGTGAGAGTGTCCGCGCGGGGGTGCAAGACTATCTCTACAAGGACGAAGTAACAGGCAGCCTATTGGCCCGCACCCTGTTGTACGCCATTGAGCGCCAGCAGGCTCACGCCAGGCTGGAAAGGCGTGTGGCGGAGCGCACAACGGAGCTACGGCAGGCCAATGAGGCCCTGGAGGCCGAGATCGCCGAGCGCAAAGAGATTGAGGAAGCCTTGCAGGATAGGGAGAAACACTACCAGAGTCTCTTCAAAGACGCTCCCATATCCATCTGGGAAGAGGATTCCTCAGAGGTCAAGAAGGCCATCGACGCGCTGCGGGCGGCCGGTGTGCGCGACTTTCCCGCCTATTTTCACCAGCACCCGGAGGTAGTGCAAGATCTAGCAGCGAAGGTGCGGGTGCTGGCCGTGAACCGCCGCACGCTCGAGATCTACGAAGCCGAAAGCGCGAGCGATTTTTACGGAGGGCTGAGTGATATTTTTGGTAAGAGCTCCTATGAAGAAACGTTGTGCGTTATCGCGGAGGGCGGTACGGAGTTCCAAAGCGAAAAGACGGACCGCACGCTCAAAGGCAATGAGATCGAAGTCGAGTTGAGGTGGAAAGTTGTGCCGGGTTACGAAGCCACCTACTCAAAGGTCCTCGTCTCGATAACCAACATCACCCATCGCAGACGGGCCGAGGAGCGCATGAGGCACCTCAACCGGGTACTGAGCGCCATCCGCAACGTGAATCAACTCATCACCCGAGAGACGAATCGCGAACGGCTGCTCCAGGGAGCCTGTGACAACCTTACGGAGACCAGAGGATACGAGCATGCGTGGATCGCACTCATCGATGAGCATGAGGCGTTGGTGGTCGCCGCCGAATCCGGCCTGGGCGACGATTTCTCACCCCTGGTCGAAAGACTGGAGCAAGGCACGCTGACCACCTGTGGGAAATGTGCGCTGGCGCAAGCGGGGGTAGTCTCCATCGCGGATCCCCCCTCAGCCTGTCCCAACTGTCCTCTGGCGCGGAGTTACGACGATTCGGGCGCTATGTTTATCCGCCTGGAGCACAGGGGGAAGATCTACGGCTGGTTGACGGTTTCCGTCCCCCGCCCCTTCATTGACCTGGAAGAGGAGCGCGATCTGCTCCAGGAGGTCGCCGGGGATATCGCCTTTGCCTTGCACGACATCGAATTGAAGGAGGCACGCAGGCGGGCGGAACAAGCCCTGACACAGCACGCGCAGGCGCTGCGGGAGAGCGAGGAGCGGTTCAGAATCGTTCTGGAGAACCTCCCTGCTGGTCTTTTCGCCCACGACACCGCGGGTCGTATATTGCTCGTCAACGAAGCAGCGTGCAGGAACACAGGATACTCGCGTTCGGAGCTGCTCACCATGTCGGTAGCGGACATCGATCCCACCAGCGTTACACGGGAGGATCGCATCCGTCTCTGGCATACGCTGGAAACCGGCAAGTTTACTACCTTCAAGGCCACCCACGTGAGAAAAGACGGCTCGCAATATCCTGCCGAAGTCCACCTTACCGCGATCACGATGGGAGGGGAACCTGTCATGTTAGCCCTCGCAACCGACATCACCGCGCGTAAGCGGACGGAGGAGGCCCTGACGGAGGTCGAAAAGCGCTTCCGAAGGATCGTGGAACTCTCCCCCATCGGCGTGGGCATCGTGGATAGCACGGGTGCGCTCATCGACTGCAACGCCGCGCTGGCGGAGATCGTGGGCTACAGCCGGGAAGAACTCCTGGAGTTAAGCTTCGCCGATTTCACCCATCCCGAGGATCTGGAACGAGAATGGCAGTTGATCCACCAGATGTGGGAGGATCAGAGAAACGAATACCGGATGGAAAAGCGCTACCTTCACAAGGAGGGCCACACGGTGTGGGTCGCTGTCACTGCATCCATTTTCAAGGGTGATACGGAAACATCGGCCTTCGGCTTCGCCTTCGTCCAGGACATCACCAAGCGCAAACGGGCAGAAGAAGCGCTGCGGAAGAGCGAGAAGAAGTTCCGCACCCTGATCGAGAATGTCGTTGACTGGGTCTGGCAGGTGGACACGGACGGTGTCTACACTTACGTGAGCCCGCAGGTAGAGAAGATCATGGGTTACCCGGTCTCTGAAATCCTGGGGAAGACCCCCTTCGATTTCATGACACCTCAGGAAGCGGCAAGGGTAGGGGCGATATTCGCCACCATCGCCGCCAGACGTGAGAGGATAGTGGGCCTGGAGGACACTCTCATCGCCAGGGATGGCCGCGAGATCCTATTTGAGACCAACGCCACACCTATGTTCGACGCGCAGGGTGAATTCACCGGCTACATGGGTACCTGCCGCGATATCACCGAGCGCAAACGGTCAGAGGAAGCGCTGCGGGAGAGCGAAGCGAAGATGAGGAGCATCTTCCGGGTGGCGCCTATAGGTATAGGAGTTGTATGCGATAGAATATTCATGGCTGTGAATGAACGGCTTTGCGAGATTGTTGGTTATGCCAGGGATGAGCTCATCGGCAGAGACGCAAGAATACTATACCCTACCGATGAAGACTATGAATACGTGGGCAGAGAGAAATACCGGCAGATCGGGGAACGGGGGACCGGCAGAGTTGAAACACGCTTCAGGCACAAAGACGGTAGAATTATCGACGTGTTGCTCAGTTCCACGCCTCTTGATCTTTCCGATCTTTCGGCGGGTGTCACCTTTACGGTCCTGAACATCACCGAGCGCAAACAGGCGGAGGCGCAGATCAAGCATTATGCGGCAGAGCTGGAGCGCAGCAATCAAGACCTGGAACACTTTGCCTACGTCGTCTCACACGACCTGCAGGAACCGGCACGAATGGTCAAGAGCTACCTGAATCTATTGGAGCAATCCTACTATAGCGAGCTAGACGAGGAAGCCAGAGAACTCATCGCCTACGCGATGGATGGTGCCGAACGGATGCAGGCGATGATCCGGGCGCTGCTCGATCTCTCGCGGGTAGAAACGCGCGGCGTGGATTTCGCACCGGTGGACTGCAATCTCCTGGTAAGGAACGCCCTGGACGATCTGACATTGACTATAGAGGAGCGCGGCGCAGACGTGACCCATGACCCGCTCCCCATAGTGATGGCGGATCAAGCCCAGCTGACCCAGGTCTTCCAGAACCTCGTTGGCAACGCCATCAAGTTCCGGCGCGAGGATGAGGCACCGCGCGTGCATATCTCCGCGCAACAGGAGGATGACCAGTGGATCTTCTCCGTCGAGGACAACGGCATCGGCGTCGATCCGAATCAAAAAGAGCGCATCTTCCAGATCTTCCAACGATTGCACACCCAGGAGGAATATCCCGGCATCGGCATCGGCCTGGCGCTGTGCCGGCGCATCGTGGAACGTCACGGGGGGCGCATCTGGGTGGAGTCAGAGCCGGGGCAGGGCTCGACCTTCTATTTCACGCTGCCGGCGTGAGAAGTAAAAAATCGGATGTTTACTCTTGAAAGTACCGAGAGAAATCGGATGTTTGTTAAACATCCGATTTCTTTCAGTGCATCTCACGCGTCGTGTTCCCGCTTCCACAGCGGGGACTTCTCCTCCAGGATGCCCCGCAGCTCGAAGATCTGATCGCGCAGGGCGGCGGCCTTCTCGAACTCCCAGTTATCGGCCGCGGTCTTCATCTCCTTCTCCAGCGAGCGGATGAGCTTGTTGAGCGTGGCGGGCTCCAGCTCCTCGGGTTTGACGTCCAACAGGCTCTCGTCCTCCGTCTCGCGGCGCACCCGGTCCGTCAGATCCCGAATCTCCTTGACGATGGCAGCGGGTTCGATGCCATGCTCCTCATTGTAGGCCAATTGCTTTCGGCGGCGCTCTTCCGTCTCGTCGATGGCCTCCCGCATGGCGTCGGTGACGGTATCGGCGTACATGACCACCGTGCCCTCGATGTGGCGCGCTGCACGCCCCATCGTCTGGATGAGGGCCGTGGCGCTGCGTAAGAAGCCCTGCTTATCGGCGTCGAGGATGGCGACCAGGCTCACCTCCGGCAGATCCAGCCCCTCCCGCAGGAGGTTGATGCCCACGATGACGTCGTACTGGCCCAGACGTAGATCGCGCAGGATCTCCACCCGCTCGATGGTGTGAATCTCGCTGTGCAGGTAGTTGACCTTCATATTCAGGGCGCGCAGATACTCGGAGAGATCTTCAGCCATCTTCTTGGTCAGGGTAGTGACCAGGACCCGCTGTCCCTTCTGGACCCGCTCGTTGATGCGACCCACCAGGTCATCCACCTGACCCTCGGTAGGCAGGACGATGATCTCGGGATCGACGATGCCGGTGGGCCGGACGACCTGTTCCACCACCTGTTTGGCACGGGATAACTCGTAAGCGGCGGGCGTGGCGGTGGTGTAGACAACCTGGTTCACGCGTGCCTCAAACTCATCGAAGGTAAGGGGCCGGTTATCCAGCGCCGAGGGCAATCGGAAGCCGTAATCCACCAGCACCTCCTTGCGGCTGCGATCGCCCCGGTACATCCCTCGAACCTGGGGGACGGTCATGTGCGACTCGTCAACGATGAGGAGGAAATCGTCGGGGAAATAGTCCAGCAGCGTCCAGGGCGGCGAGCCGGGCGAGCGCTGGTCCATGTGACGGGAGTAGTTCTCGATACCCGAACAGTACCCGATCTCGCGGATCATCTCCAGATCGTAGCGGGTACGTTGTTCCAGTCGCTGCGCCTGCAACTCTTTGCCCTCGGCCTTGAGGTGTGAGAGTTGGGCCTCCAGCTCCGCCTCGATGTCGTGCATGGCCTGCTGTAATTTATCCTCAGAGGTGACGTAGTGCTTCGCCGGGAAGATCTTGATCTCCACTGGCGTCTCCAGCACCTCACCGGTGAGAGGGTGGATCTCCGTGATCTTCTCGATCTCGTCCCCCCAGAAAGAGATCCGGTAGGCGGTCTCCGCGTAGGCGGGCCGGATCTCCAGCACATCCCCCCGGGCGCGGAAGGTCCCTCGTTTGAAATCCAGGTCGTTGCGGTCGTAGAAGATGCTCACCAGGTGGCGCATCACCGTCGCGCGGCGGATGGTCTGCCCCACCTCCAGGGGCAGGATGACCCTTCCCCACTCCTGGGGGTTGCCCAGAGCGTAGATGGCGGAGACGGAGGCGACTACGATGACGTCGCGCCGCGTCATCACGGCGGCTGTGGCGGCCAGTCGCAGACGGTCGATCTCCTCGTTGATGTCGGCGTCCTTCTCGATGTAGAGGTCATGCTGGGGGAGATAGGCCTCGGGCTGATAATAATCGTAGTAGGAGACGAAGTATTCCACGGCATTCTGAGGAAAGAGGTCGCTGAACTCCGAGTAGAGCTGCGCGGCCAGCGTCTTGTTGTGGGCCAGGATGAGTGTAGGGCACTGGAACTGGGCGATAACGTGGGCCATGGTAAAGGTCTTGCCGGTGCCCGTAGCACCCTTCAAAACCTGATCGCGATACCCTGCTTCTAATCCTTCCACAAGACGGGCGATGGCCTGGGGCTGATCGCCCGTGGGCCGCAAGGGGGAATCGATGGTAAATGTCTTCATAGGCTCCTCACGCTCTTCATGACGGCGGATCTTCTCCTGGTTCCGGCCCCTATTTTACCATATGTTCTAGGAGGTGGAACGCACTTCAGCTCTGGCGATCAAGCCGGGGACAGCGTGAGAAGCTCCACAGCAGGAGGCGCCAAGTGCGTCCCACCTGGACTTT
>JBNGDR010000026.1:0-12485 GCA_049975685.1 Anaerolineae bacterium | reverse complement strand
GACTCTAAGTTGGCGATATCAGAGTTGTACGAAAGGAATCTGGATCCATGATAAGTCGTAGACGACTCATGACCTTGCTGGTGGTAGGACTGGTAGGTATATTGGTTGTGATGAGTGACGCCATGTCACGCGGCGTCCACGCTCAAGAGGCCGGTCCGAATCTACTGCAGAATGGCGATTTCGAACAGGGAGCCGGGGAGGCGTGGCCCTTCCAGGATGGCATCATGGAGGTACAGGTTGCGCCCGGTTGGCGGGCTTTCTGGGCAGATGCCCCCCCCCCGGGTACCCAGGTCCCCAATTACTGCGATCCCGACGATCACGGCTGTTACTGGGCTCGCCCCGAGTTTCGGGGAATGAGTACTGCTGAGTTCGCTTATCGTGTGCACGGTGGTATGTTGTCTCAGAAGTACTTCACCTACAACCGTCAACACGAAGCGGGTATCTACCAGACGGTGAGTGGGATCGAACCCGGCACACGGTTGCGCTTCCAGATCTATGCTGAAACGTGGTCCTGTTTGGGCGCGGAGGGTAACCCGCTGAGTTGTCCCACGGGTGCCAATTCCAACCGACCGGCCCCCATGCACACCAGGGTGGGCATCGATCCCACCGGGGGGACGAATCCCTGGGCGCCTTCCGTGGTTTGGTCCCAGGAGTTCGAGACCTACGACACCTGGACACCCTTCTGGGTTGAGGCCAACGCTGAGGCTTCAACGGTGACGGTCTTTTTCTATTCACGGGTGGATTGGACCGAGGGTTGGCCGCGGGTCAACAACGATGTCTATCTCGATGATGCTACGCTGCGTGTGGTCGGTGACGTGACACCGACGGCGCCACCTCCGCCCCCCACTTCCGAGGTGCCACCGACACCGAACGCCACCTCCACACCCCGCCCCGACGGCGCTGTTGTCCACATTGTGCAGCCAGGAGACACGTTGCTGGGTATTGCCTTCCAGTATGGCGTGGATCTGGACGAGCTGCGCCGGCTCAACGCCGGTACGCTGGGCCCCAACGACCTGCTCTCTGTTGGTCAGGAGATCATCATTTCGGGTGAACCCATCGCCCTGCCGTCACCCAGTCCAACCCCGACCTCTGAAGCCGAGCCGATCACGGAGCCCACGGTCGAAGGCGGAACTGTTGCGCCCGGAGACACGCCGGTGGTCACAGAAGGGACCGCCATTTGCATTGTGGCTTTCAACGATCGGAACGGGGACATGGTTTATCAGTCCGGTGAGGAGGAGTTGATTCCCAACGCCACGATTACCCTGGTAGGTGTCGATGGTCCTGCTGGTACCTACACCACCGATGGCCTCAGTGAGCCCTACTGTTTCCAGGGCCTGGAGCCGGGTAATTACGTGGTCCGTCGCGATACGCCAGCCGGCTATACCCTATCCGGCCCGTCGGAGTGGGGGGTACTTGTGAACGAAGGGCAGAGCTTCTCGCTTCAACTGGGCTATCTCCGTGAGGGTAATCCTGATACGGCCACTGCTGACCCCACAGCGGAGGAACCGGCGGAAGAAACCTCAACGACCGATGAGGAGGGCGAGGAGGGTGAATCGAGCGGTGACCTTCTTCGGACCATCATTCGCGTGAGCGGTATCGCGGCTCTGGTTCTTGCCCTGGCCGTCGCGGGGCTCTTTGTCCTTTCGCGCCGTAATCCGTGATGTGAAGCTCAATTGTTCAAAAGGCCCAGGTAACAGAACCTGGGCCTTTTTGATTCGATTAGCACTCATTTGCTTGATCCGCACGCCCTCCCCCAGTGGTTTGCTGGGGACTTGAAAACATATCACTTTCCTACCAGGAATCTTCTTCCCAATCCAGCTCTTCGATGTCCGCGAGCAGGAGATCGTCTTCCTCGTCGTCGAAATCATAGACGGCCTCAAGGGCCAACGGACTCAAGGAGATAATCTCCAGCTCCGTATCGCAGATGGGGCAGAAGATGTGGTCCCAGAGCTCCAGATCCTCGGTTTGTAGAACGAGGGCACTGCACTCAGGACACCGAGCCATGGTCCACCTCCCATGTGTACGCTCTTTCCATTATCACTATAACCAAAATGGAAGTGGAAGTCAATAGGCGAAGCAGTATTGGTATTGCTGGAAGAAAGCGGATTTTTCGGAATGACGACACTATATGGGGGACTTGACCTACTAATATAGTAGGAAAGCACGCTAGAAATCGAGTTCTTGAGATTTGTTAAGAGACAATTTCCCGATGGCACAACCGGGATAGTAGTGAAGGTCCCCGCCAAACGCGTTTGAGGCTCGCGGGAAGTGATTCTTTTACGAGCCCTTTGGATTTCTCTCGGGGTAGTCAATATATCGGTTCGGTGTGAGAAGAAGTGGTATAATGTAAATGGTGAGCTGTTCACCCTCGGAGGTCTAACATCCGAATGTATCTTACAGACGAAGAGCGAGCCTGGCTATCTGGAGCCGCTGGCCCTGCCCTGAAACGGGCCATGGAGATCATCGTGGCGTTGGGCAAGATCTACGGCGCTGAGCATCTCATTCCTGTGGCGAGCGTCCAGATCTCGGGTGTCTCCTACCGCAACCTCGGCCCGGCCGGGCTGGACTTTCTCCGCCGTTGGGTCGACGAAGGGGCAAGCGCACGTGTACCCACCACGCTTAACCCGGCCGCCATGGATCTGGAGGCCTGGCCGGAGCAGGGCTTCGAGCCGACCTTTGCTGTCCGGCAGCGGGCCGTGATCGATGCTTTCGCCAGCATGGGGGTTGAGGCGGGGGAGCCTGCCCCCACCTGTACGCCCTATCTCGTGGGTAACCTGCCAGCGCAGGGCCAGCACATCGCCTGGGCCGAATCCTCTGCTGTCTCCTATGCCAACAGCGTCCTCGGCGCACGAACCAACCGGGAGGGTGGCCCTGGGGCCATCGCTGCCGCTCTTACCGGACGGACGGGGGCCTACGGGCTTCACCTCGACGAAGAACGGCGTTCATCGCTGCAGGTCGAGGTTCAGGCCACGTTACAGACGCCGTCTGATTACAGTGCCCTGGGGGCCATCGTCGGCCAACGGGTTGGTAAACGCGTTCCCTATTTTGTTGGACTTCCCCTCACTCGAGAAACACCCCTCTGGCAGGAAAAACTCAAGGCGTTAGGTGCGGCCATGGCCGCCACCGGCGCGGTCGCACTCTACCATGTGGATGAGGTAACACCTGAGGCGCGGATGACCTCCATGCTGGCCCGCGGACACGAGAAGATGGTGATCGCTGACCTGGCGCCGGGCTACGCGGCTTTCGATGATCCAGGCACGGAGGTGGATCTGGTCTGGATAGGGTGTCCTCACGCATCTCTGGCGGAGGTGGAGCGCGTGGCGGTGCACGTGGAGGGTTTGCAGCTTCAGAAACCTTTGTGGATCACCTGCGCCCGCCCGGTTAAGCGCGCCGCTGTTGTTTCCGGATTGGTAGACCGGCTGGAGGCATCGGGTGCCCGGCTCTTCTCCGACGCCTGCATGGCCATCGCTCCGGTACGCGCTCTAGGATTTGGTACGGTGGCGACCTCCTCAGCGAAGGGGGCCTTCTATTTACGGAATCTGGCGGGGGTCACCGTACATTTTGGGATGTTGGAAAGGTGTGTGGAGGCGGCGTTAACAGGACGTTGGGACCATCAAGTGGATGGAAGGCGGGGACAATGAAGGCACCGGACTTGAAACTGGTGGGCCGCGTCATCAAGGAGGGGAGCGCCATGGGTACTGCCTTGGTCTCCTCAGAGCCCATCGGTTTCCTAGGGGGTGTGGATGGGGAGACGGGTCTGGTTACCGAAGCGGGCCATCCTCTTGAAGGTTACTCTGTCGCGGGTAAAGTGCTTGTCTTTCCCACAGGCAAGGGAAGCACCGTGGGATCTTACGTGCTCTACCGGTTGGCCCGCAATGGTCTGGCGCCGGCGGCTATTCTGAACGCCGAGAGCGAGCCCATCGTTGCTGTGGGGGCCATCATCTCAGACATACCCATGGTCGATCATTTACCTCTCGAACATATCGAAACGGACGATCGCGTCGAAATCGAGGGGCCGGAGGTCCGGATCTGGAAATAGATTATGCGTTTGTGATATGATAATGCAAATCCATGTTATTGACTTTCTACCCTCTTGTTGTATAATGAAAGTAGGCATCAGCTCTCAGAACCGGCCTAACAGGCAGATCGCTCAGGCGACGATGCGAAGTCAGGCGGAGTAACCGTCCGGTCGGTTCTGAGAGTTTTTTTTGTGCCCCACCTCTGCGTTCAACTGAGATGAAATACCCCCCGTCTGAATTCCGCTGGCAGATTCGGCAGAGTCTGGTAAGATCGAATGACACGTTGTTGAATCCATCATTGGAGTATTAGGTATGCAAATGAACTGGCTCTGGGGATATCTGGTCCCCGTAGGTATTCTTCTTCTCACCTGGGGTGGCCTTTCACCCCGCAAGGCGCGTCGCGTCACCCCATTGGCGGCGCTGGCACTGGCTCTGGCCATTGTGGGTTATTGGGCCATCGGCTATGCCTTTCATCTGGGCGGGGCGGGTGTCGTCAACCCTGACGATCCGGCGCTCAGCGGTCTCGATCGCATCTATGGTCGTGACGTGGGTTGGGGTCTCCTGGGGATGGCCGGGTTCGCTCTGGCTGGTGATGCGGTGACGCCCACCGCGCTTTCGCTCTTCCTGGCTTACCTGCCCCTCGTTGCTGCCGCCGTTCTCTTCATCGTTCTGGCGTTGGCGGAGGCCCGGGGCTGGCTCGTCGTCTTGGCCGGTGCTATCGCTGGCGCCCTTGTCGTCCCGGCTGCTGCCTGCTGGACCTGGGGCGGAGGGTGGCTTTCTAATCTGGGCGGGACCCTGGATCTGGGACATGGCTTCGTTGACTTCGGCGGCAGTGGTCTCGTCCTGTGGCTGCCCGCCGCGATGGCGGCAGGCGTCCTCTTGTTACAGCCCCGCCGCGCCATTGAAGAGTCCCTGGCACCCCCCCCGGCTTACTTTCCCTTGCTGGCCAACGTCGGGGCGCTCTTCCTGGGATTGGGGTGGGCCGGTTGGGCGCTCTCAGGCCCCTTCCATACCTACGGGGCGACTCTGGATTGGAACCGGGCGGCTATAGGCTCCCTGCTGGGGATGTCGGGGGCTGCGTTGACCTCCCAGCTCTACGCGTGGCTGGTCACAGGTGAACTGGAACCGCTGATGACGGCGCGCGGTGTGGCGGTGGGCTGGGGGGCTGCACTCGCCGGATCGGCCTTTCTGCCGCCGTGGGCATCACTTATCGTAGGGCTTCTCGCGGGTATTCTCTTCCCCTTCTCGCTCTACCTGGTAGAGGCGGGCCTGCGTCTCAAGGACACTGCCGCCACGGTGGCCCTTGGTTTGACCAGCGGCCTGCTGGGGTTGCTGAGTCTTGCCGTCTTTGCTGACGGCACGTGGGGTCAGGGCTGGAACGGTGTCGCACCTGATGCGGCGGCCGGGGTTGCGGGTGTTCTCGTCGGCGGTGGTACGGGTCAGCTTATGGCCCAGCTGGCCGGTCTGCTGGCGTTGGGCCTCTGGGGCTTGATCTGGGGCGCGCTGCTGGGCGGCCTCAGCCGTCTGAGTGTGACTTTGTCCCGCAGGGCGGAGCGCAGCGTCGGGACTTCTGTCGCTGCGGAACCGGGGCTTGAATTGGAACCGGAAGCGGAGCCTGACGCGGAGCCGGATGGTGAGCCCGAAGCAAGGTCCGGAATGGAAGATGAGAGTATGGCGGCGGAGGAGTCTGGATCGGAAGAGGCCCCGGAACCCGAAGAGGAACCGGAGGAGGAAGCAACGTCCGAAGTTGCACCCCTTCCCCTATCTGTAGACGTCGATCCTTCGAGGGAAGCGTAGGTTTCGAAAAATGCGCGTCATCGCAGGCAAGGCCAAAGGTCGCAGGCTCTATTCCGTGCGAGGACCGGGTACCCGTCCCGTCACCGATCGGGCGAAGACCGCGCTCTTCAGTATCCTGAGTAACTATATCGCCCGCTCCGAATTCCTCGATCTTTTTGCCGGGACAGGCCAGGTAGGGATCGAAGCGCTGAGTCGCGGTGCCGAACGCGCCGTCTTCGTCGAGATCGGGGGCATGGCGCTGCGTACCATCCGCAAGAACCTGGAGGTGACAGGGCTTAAGGACGGGGCGGAGGTTGTCCGTGCCGACGTTTTCCAGTACCTTGCCGGGGAACCCGAACCCTTCGATTTCGTATTCGTCGCCCCTCCTCAATATCGAGGGCTCTGGCGACAGACTCTCCTGGTACTGGACCGGGATCTGGGGTGGTTGGCTGCGGACGGTTGGATCATTGTCCAGATCAACCCCACGGAGTACGAGGATCTGGAATTGGAGAATCTGGTGCTCTTCGACCAACGGGAGTACGGCAGCGTCATGTTCTGCTTCTACCGTCCCCGGCTTGAGGGCGAATAGTTACTTCTCGTTGAATTCTCAACAGGCGGAGATGCGGGGTGTGGCGAGCTCACACCCCGCTCGTTATTGTGGGTTGTGATGGGTTTGGGCGGCACTCATTTGGCACGATACGGAAATGGTGGGAGAATGGCTGGAGATGGCTAACAACGATCGAGATTCGAGACCCACGGTGGAGGCCGAGACGAAGTTCTGGAATCAGGGCTTCTTACACGTCGCCGGTCTGGACGAAGCCGGACGGGGCGCGCTGGCCGGCCCTGTCTACGCGGCCGCCGTCGTTCTCCCCCGGGACGCCGTAACCTGGGAGCGCCTGGAAGGGGTTCGCGATTCCAAGGTGCTCACCCCTGGTCGGCGGGAGGCCCAGTTCGACCTCATTATGGAGGTCGCCACCGCCGTAGGTGTGGGACGGGCCGAAGCGGAGGAGATCGACGCCCTGGGCATTGTGCCGGCCACCCGGCTGGCCATGGTCCGCGCGCTCGATCTGCTCGTACCTCCTCCCGAGGCGTTGATCATCGACGCCCTGGCCCTACCTGAGGTTGATCTGCCGCAGCAGTATTTCCCCTATGCCGATGCTCTCTGTCTTTCCGTGGCGGCAGCGGGGATCGTGGCCAAGGTGAGCCGCGATCGTTGGATGGTGGAGAGTGCGGAAGTGGATCATCCCGGCTACGGTTTTGCCCGTCACAAGGGATACGGCACGTCCCAGCACCGGAAGATGCTGGATGAGCTGGGCGTCTGCTCCCTTCACCGGCGCACCTTCGCCCCCGTGGCCTTCCGGCTGTCGGCGGAGGCGCTGGGCCTCTTGCCGGAACAGCCTCCAGAGAAACGGGGCGAGCCGTGATCGTCATCATCAACGGTCCCTGCGGTATCGGCAAGACCTCGGTCGCGTGGGATCTCAACGCTCGCTTTGACCGCTCTGTCATGCTCGATGGCGACTACATCGGCGCGGTCCACCCCTTTGAGATCTACGACGGCGACCGTGTTATCTACCTCTACGAGACCCTACGGCACCTCGTAGCCTTTCACATTGAGCGGGGTGGCTACCACAACTTCGTCATCAACTACGTCTTCGAATCCCCCGAGTCACTGGCTCGTTTACGGGCGAAGCTCGCCGATCTCGATGGGGAGATAATGACTTTCCGTCTAACGGCTTCTGACGGGGAGATGGAGCGTCGCATTCGGTGCCGTGAGGAGAACCCCGAGTGGTATCTTAACCGCTACAAGGAGCTCGCCGCTATCCAGGAGCAGGCGGCGGCCAGAGGGGATTTGGGGATTCGAGTGGACACGACGGGTTTGACCATCGAGGAGGTCGTCGACGTCATCTGGCGACAGGTGGAAGCACGCCGGGGAGGCGAAGGGTGAGAATCGCCATGATCGGCCCCTTCGGGTTACGCCCCCGTGGCACGATGAGCGGGCGCGCCCTGCCCCTGGCGCGGGCCCTTGTGGATCGGGGGCATGCCGTGACGGTGTTGCTCCCCCCCTGGCAGAATCCGGAGGACGCCGGGCGTAGTCGGGAGGAGGGAGGCGTCCTCGTCGAGAGTCTCTCGCTTCCGGCGCAAATCCCTGGTTGGTTTCACCTGCGGTTGGCGCAGGCACTGGTGCGCCGCGCCCTGGCTTTCAAACCCGACGTCGTCCACGCCTTCAAGCCCAAGGCCTACGCGGGGTTGGCCCATTGGCTCCTTTCACGGCGGCGCCGTCATCCGCCCGTCGTTGTCGATACCGATGATTGGGAGGGGCCGGGCGGCTGGAACGATCTCAATCCCTATCCACCGGCCCTCAAGCGCTTCTTTGCGGAACAGGAGCGGTGGGGATTACGCCACGGTGCCGCTATCACTGTGGCCAGCCGCGCCCTGCAGACCCTCGCCTGGGCCCAGGGGAGGGCGCCGGAGCGAGTCTTCTATCTTCCCAATGGCTTTGCCTGGCCCCACCCTCCGGTTGAAGCCGAAGATCGCTCGCGGCCCACGCTCTTGCTCTACACACGCTTCTTCGAGTTCGATCTGGAACGGCTGTGGCGCATCGTGATTCGGGTAAGAGAGGCCCGTCCTACTATCCGCCTATACGTGGTGGGGAAGGGGTTCTTCGGTGAGGCGTCGAGGCTTCTGGGTTGGGCCAGCGAAGCGGGTTGGCGGGTTGCTGAGAGTGTTCTTGACGAAGAGGCCGATCTTGTCTACGCGGGATATGTACCCCTGGCGGAGCAGCCCGCGCACTTCGCGCGTGCCCATCTCGCGATCTATCCCTTCGACGATACGTTGCTCAATCGCACCAAATGCCCCCTCAAACTGATGGATCTGCTTGCTGCGGGCCTTCCCGTGGTTGCCGAAGGGGCGGGCCAGGTCGCCGAGGTGATAGTGTCGGGGGAGACGGGCCTGCTGGTGCAGCCGGGGGACGAGCAGGCCTTTGTCGCTGCGGTGCTCCATCTGCTGGATCATCCCGAGGAGCGCCGGGCAATGGGCCGGCGAGCCGCAGCTCACGTCCGTCAACGTTTCTCCTGGTCTGAACTGGCGGCGGTGGCGGAGGAGGCCTACGGCTACGCGTGTGAAGCTCTCGCCCCCGCGTGACGGTGAATGTCGGGTTCGTGCTAGTTTGTGCTATACTAATTAAGAAAGGAGACTTTCAAGGGACATGGATCTGCGCGCATTTCTGACCGAGCTGGCGGCGGCGGGCGCCTTGGAGCGGGTGACGGTGCCTATCTCACCTCACCTGGAGGTGGCGCGTTATGTTGCCGGCCATGACGGCCTTCCCGTGCTCTTTGAGAACCTGGAAGGCTATCCCGACTGGCGGATGGTCTCCGGTTACGTCGCGCAACGCGCCCACTTTGCCCGCGCTATCAACTGTGAGGTATCCGATCTGGTCCATCGCATGGCGGCGGCCTTGAACCAGCCGCAGGTACCGCCCGTTGTGGAATCAGCACCCTGTCAGGAAATCGTGGAAGAGGTCGTGGATCTCACCCAGCTGCCCTTTCCCCGTTTTCATGCCAGGGACGGTGGTCCTTACGTAACCGCAGGCGTCATGGTGGTCCATGATCCCCATCTAGGGCGGAATCTGGCCTTTCACCGAATGATGGTGCGGGACGAGAAACACTTCACCGTGCGTGTGGTGGAGCGACGGGGTACCGACACCGCGTGGCGTAAGGCCCCCGATGGTCTGCCCGTTGCTGTCTGCATTGGACTACCCGTACACATATTGCTGGCGGCAGCCATGTCTCCACCCAAGAACGTGGATGAAGCCGCAGTGGCGCAGGCGTTGGCGCCGACGCCACTGGTACGGGCCATCTCGGTGCCGGTGGACGTGCCCGCCGAAGCGGAGCTGATCCTGGAGGGGGTGTTGACCCACGATCTGGACGACGAAGGTCCCTTCCCGGATCTCACGGGGACACTGGACACGGTGCGGCAACAGCCCATCTTCCGGGTGACCGCCATCACCCATCGTCGCCGCCCTATCTTTCACGCCCTCTTGCCCGCCGGATTGGAGCACAAGAACCTTATGGGCATGCCCCGGGAGCCCACTATCTTCGCTGAGGTGAATAAGGTCACGCGCTGTACAGGTGTTTACATCACACCCGGTGGCTGTTCCTGGCTTCACGCTGTGGTTCAGATCGAACCTCAAGGGCCGGAGGACGCGCGCCGCGCCATTGAGGCCGCCTTTCGAGGGCACAGTTCCCTGAAGCACGTGGTGATTGTCGATCCCGATGTGAATATCTACGATCCCGCCGACGTAGAGTGGGCCGTCGCCACGCGGGTGCAGGCCCGCCGCGATCTCCACATCTTCGCGGAGATGCCGAGCTCCAGTCTGGACCCGTCGGCGCACCAGGTGCCGGGGGCGAAGGCTCGCAGTGACAAGGTCGGTGTGGATGCAACCATCCCCTGGGGGGAACCCCGCGCGGGCTACGTACGGGTAACGTACTGACTTGCTGATCTGTCTATGCTTGTTGATTTTACTGAAAGAGGAGTAGTGGCTCTACTGAAATAACTGAGGCGTATCCTCGCCTAGAAAACTCGGAGTTTTCTGGAACTTGACACTATCTATAGGTTCCTCGCAACCGAAATCACGAGATGTAGGGGGTGACCTACTAAAACTCCGAGTTTTTGGACTTTTTTCAGTAGAGTCAATAGTCATTGTTGAATCATACCCTGGAGGTGTTCCATGAATACGTTCAATCGCGTTGTGATCGTCGTTGTGCTTCTGGTGCTGATTCCTTTGGTCTCGGTGCTCTTTGTTCTACCCCACAACATTCTGTTCAACGTGGGAACCTGGATGGTGAATCTGGGGGAATCTCTTTCTCAGGTGCAGAATGTGGTTCGCATCGTGGTGGGGGTGATCCTGGCGCTGCTCTTCGACCTTCTGGCGTTGTTCCTCGTTTACCTTGAGGTGCGCCGCAAACGGTCACGCTTTATCCGTGTCCAGGAGATGAGCGGCGGGATGGCGACGTTGAGTGTGGATAGCATCGTGCAGCAGTTGGAGTACCGCATCGATCCCATGCCCAAGGTTATCACGGTCAAGCCCTCGGTGAGAGCCAAGGGTAACAAGGTGAAAGCCACCGTGGATGTGACGGTCTCACCGGGTGGGAACGTACCCCAGATGGCGGCCAAATTGGTCGACACCGTGGAAGAGGTGCTCGTCTCCGATCTGGGTCTTCAGACCGCGGGTGATCCGGAGATCCGTATGAAGGTGGCTCCACCTCCTCGCGGCAAGAAACCCGACCGTGAGGAGCCTGAACGTCGTCTTGCGCCCTCACGACCTTCGACGCCTCCCCAGCGCCCTGAACCACAGAAGCCCCTGGCGTGGGGAAAAGCGGAGCCCAAGGAGGGCGGTGAGCAGGCTGAGGTAGAGGATGAGAAGAAAGAGGAATCTGCCGAGTGAGCGAACTCTCCACCGTGGCGTTATTGGAGGCGTTGCTCTTTGTCGCACAGGGGCCGGCGCCGCAGGATGAGATCTTCTCCACACTTGGATTATCCGAGGAGGAGGGGCTTGAGGCTTTGGCTGCGCTGGAGGACAGGCTAAAGGACGGTGGATTGCGTTTACAACGTCTGGGATCGCGCGTCCAGCTGGTCACCTGCCCGGAGGCGGCTCCCTACGTGGAGAAATTCCTGGAACTGGAAGTTGATCTGCGTCTATCTCAGGCAGCGCTGGAAGCGTTAGCCATCGTGGCCTATGCTCAACCTGTCACCCGGCCCCAGGTGGAGGCCATACGCGGTGTTGGCTCCGACAGCGTTCTGCGCACTCTCCTCTCCGCCGGCCTCATCGAGGATGTGGGGCGGGCCGAGACAGTAGGGCGCCCCATCCTCTACGCGACTACCTTCGAATTCCTCCAGCAGTTTGGACTGGAGAGCGTGGACGATCTGCCGCCCCTGGAGCCGCCGCCGGAGAGCCGGGTAGAGGTTGAGCAAGAGAGCGGCTGAAGTTCAGCGTGGAACACGCACTTCCCGCACACCATGATGAAAAAACGCTGGTGCTGGCTTCTCTTCTTCGTGGTGTTGGCCCTCCTGGGGGGCGCGATGGCTGTTCTGGCTCAACAACCCGCCGGGGTGGGTGTATATTACATCGGCCCGGATGACGTTGTCGCCCAGGCTATCCGGCAGTCTGCGCCCTACATCTTCCTCGTAGACCGTGTGGAGCTGGCCCAGGTCTATGTCATCAACAACGCCCCCCTGGAGCGTCTCGATCTTCAGTCCGTGGGGCGTCAGGTGTTGCGCGAGGACGTGGGGTTAGTCGTCTTCTCGGGTCCCTTTTTTCCTCAGAACTCCGGTGATCTGCGGGCCTTGCTGGGCGTGGGAGCCTTTGGGTTGGCAAGCGGTGAGATGCAACCCCGGTCCGTTGAAGCCGGTGAGGAACCGGATCCTCTCCTGCGGGCCATTGCCTGGTCCTCGGCGCCCGAGCTGCAAGCCCGCACCGTTATCACCAATCCTAACCTGCTGCTACCCATCGTCGAGACGACGACGGGTGAGCCCGTCGTGCAGCGGATACGGGGCCGCGAAGAGCTACAGGTTTTCGTCGTTGGTGCCTGGTTGGATGATCCGAGCAACGAGCCGTGGACGGGTTGGCCTTATTTCAACTACATCGTCTACCGGCTTATCGCCGAGGCGGGCGGCGCGTCACGCGTGCTCTCC